>JBBRIY010000104.1:0-8621 GCA_038220215.1 Propionibacteriales bacterium | reverse complement strand
GGCGGAGGGCGCTTGGTCATCGAGATGAATGCCACCGAAGCGGCCGAGTTGAAGGCAGCCCTTGAAGGCGTTGTCGTAGCCTGATCCGATGCACGACGAAGGGCCCCGGTTTTCCCGGGGCCCTTCGTTCTGCCCAACTGTCCGGCCTCAGCGCCCCTGGTGGAACGCGATCGCCTTCTCGTACACGGCGACGGTCTCCTTGGCAATCTTCTCCCAGGAGAACTCGTCGATGCAGCGCTGCCTGCCGGCCTTGCCGTAGCGCTCGGCCAGGGCCGGATCGCGGGTGATCCGGTTCACCTGCTCAGCGAACTTCGCCTCGAAGTCGGCCACGAACGCCGGATCACCGGCCTGTTTCGGGTCGTAGGCGACCAGCGTGCCGGTCTCACCGTCCACCACCACCTCGGGGATGCCGCCGACCGCTGAGGCGACGACGGCCGTCTCGCACGCCATGGCCTCGAGGTTGACGATGCCCAGAGGCTCGTAGACCGACGGGCAGGCAAAGAGGGTGGCGTGGGTGAGAACCTGCCGGACGGAGGCGCGCGGCAGCATTTCCTGCACCCACTTCACGTTGCCCGAGCGCACCTTGCTGAGCTCGGCGAATGCCGCGTCGAACTCCGCGGCGATCTCCGGGGTGTCCGGGGCGCCGGCCAGCAGAAGCAGCTGGGTGTCGTCGTCGAACTGCTGCGCGGCCCGGACGAGGTGGATGAGGCCCTTCTGCCGGGTGATCCTGCCGACGAACACGACCAGTGGACGGTCACGGTCGACGCCGAGGTCATCAACGACGTCGGTCTCGTAGTCCGGCTTGAACTCGTCGGGGTCGATGCCATTCTTGACCACGTGGACCCGTGCGGGATCGAGGTCGGAATAGGAGTCGAGCACGTCGGCGCGCATCCCGTTGCTGACCGAGATCACCGCCGCCGCGTCCTCGAACGCCGTCTTCTCCGCCCACGAGGAGACCCGGTAGCCGCCGGCGAGCTGCTCCGCCTTCCAGGGGCGGTGCGGCTCGAGGGAGTGCGAGGTGACCACGTGCGGGACGTCGCGGAACTTCGAGCCGATCAGGCCCGCGAAGTTGGCGTACCAGGTGTGGGAGTGGATCACGTCCACGTCGCCGATGGCGTTGGCCATGGAGACGTCAGCGCCGAGCACCCGAAGGGCGGCATTGGCCCCGGGCGGGAAATCCTCGGCGTGGGCTGTCGCGCCGTCACGCGGCTCGCCCATGCACTGGACCTCGACGGATTCGGTGAACTTGCGAAGCTGGGGGACGAGCTGTCCGACGTGTACCCCGGCGCCACCATAGATGTGGGGAGGGTATTCACGGGTCAGGATGGAGACGCGAAGTGCCATGAAACAGATCGTGTCACAGAACGCCTCGGATGGGCACGGGTTGTTGGCTTGTTCAGTGCGGACTCCAAGGGCCGGTCCAGATCCGGCGCCACTTTTGGGCGGAATTCTTGTGAGAGCTCGCGTGAGGACTTAGGTTCAAGCTATGACTAGCGGACCGAACGTCCTGTCCATTGTTCTTGCTGGCGGTGAGGGCAAGCGGCTGATGCCGCTGACGGCTGACCGGGCCAAGCCGGCCGTGCCATTTGGGGGCACCTATCGACTCATCGACTTCGTGTTGTCCAACCTGGCCAACTCCGACCTCACCAAGATCTGCGTCCTGACTCAGTACAAGTCGCACTCGCTCGACCGGCACATCTCGCTGACCTGGCGGATGTCCAACCTGCTGGGCAGCTACGTGACGTCTGTCCCTGCACAGCAGCGGACCGGCAAGCAGTGGTACCAGGGCAGCGCTGACGCGATCTTCCAGTCGATGAACCTGATCAACGACGAGGATCCCGACTACGTCGTGGTCTTCGGCGCGGACAACATCTACCGGATGAACGTCGAGGACATGGTCAACTCGCACATCGACTCGGGGCTGGACGCGACCATCGCCGGCATCCGGGTGCCCATCAAGGAGGCCAGCGCGTTCGGCATCATCGACGCTGCGGCGGACGGCAAGATCAAGGAGTTCCTGGAGAAGCCCAAGGATCCGCCCGGCCTGCCGGACAGCCCGGAGGAGTCGTTCGCGTCCATGGGCAACTACGTGTTCACCCGCAAGGCCTTCGTCGAGTGCCTCAACGACGACGCCGCCACCGCTGACTCGCGCCATGACATGGGCGGCAACATCATTCCCTACTTCGTCAACAAGGGTGATGCCCAGGTCTACGACTTCACCATGAACAACGTCCCGGGCTCGACCGAGAAGGACCGCAACTACTGGCGGGACGTCGGCACGATCGAGGCTTACCATGCGGCGCACATGGACCTGGTGTCCGTGGAGCCGGAGTTCAACCTGTACAACCGGAAGTGGCCGATCTGGACCTCCCAGGCGCAGCTGCCCGGCGCGAAGTTCACCCTCCGGGGCACGGCAGAGGACTCCATCGTGGGCTCCGGCTGCATCATCTCCGGCGGGGATGTCGACCGCTCGGTGCTGTCCCCGAACGTGATGGTGGACAAGTGGGCCAAGATCGAGGAGTCGGTGATCTTCTCCGGCTGCCGCATCGGCCGCAACGCCGTGATCCGGCGCGCGATCCTGGACAAGAACATCGTGGTTCCCGACGGCGTCGAGATCGGCGTCAACCCCGAGCACGACCGGGCTCGCGGCTTCCACGTCGAGGGCGGCCTCACCGTCGTCGCGAAGAATGAGGCGGTCCCCGGCAACTGGTGACCCGCTGACCCGAACTTGGGGACGGTTCCCAGGTTCGGTTCACCTTCACGTGCGGTGAGGGTTGAACCGAACCTTGGAACCGTCCCCAGGTTCGGTTCAGGCCGGCGGTGGACCGAGTTAGGAACCGTCCCCAACGTGGTCCGCTCGGGCGGGGAGCGGGAAGACGTCGGTGTGGACGCGGACGCGGCGCGCTCCTTTGGGCGCTGGACGGTCGCGCACGGCAGCGGCGTGGCGCTCCAGCACCTCGGTGAGCTCTGCGGTCAGCGCCGCCATCTCGGGCCTGGTGAGGGAGAGCGTCACGGAGGTCAGGAGCGTGTCGTCGTCCTCGCCCGGCTCATGGGAGTTGAACCAGCCGGTCAGCGCGGCCGAACGTTCGGCGATCACCTGCTGCAGGATCGCGCGTACGGGGGCGGCCGTCGCCGGATCGCCTCCCAGGGTCGTCTCGGTGACCTCGAACCCGACGGGGCGCCACCAGCGCTCCCGTCCACCGGAGTGCTTGGGGTCGTCCTCGACAAAGCCGTGCCGTTCGAGCTGGCGCAGGTGGTAACTGGTCTGTCCACTGCTCTCGCCGAGTGAGCGGCCGAGCTGGCTTGCCGTCGCAGAGCCCTGTCGCTGCAGTTCGGCGTACATCGCCATCCGCAGGGGATGGGCGAACGCCTTCAGTGATTCGGCCCCGATCGGCACCCGGTGCCGCAGGGACGGTGCCGCGCTTGCTGGCGTGTTGCTCTTGCCCTGGACCGAGTTTGGAACCGTCCCCAATTCGGTCCGGACCTGTTCGTCCCTCTTGTCATCCATCATATGCAGAGATACCTTTGCATAGATTCCTTTGCAGAGAAGTCTCTGCACGTCGATCATAGGAGGGAGCCGGTCATGACCGCAGCTACCACGCCCACCGGCATCGCCCCGAGCGGCAATTCCCCGACCGGCAGCCGGCCCAACCGACAGCCCGGGCTGGGGCGCCCCTTCGCCGCGCAGCTGACGTCCACCGGGCTGGCGAACCTGGGTGACGGGGTCATCGGCACGCTGGCACCCCTGGTCGCCCTCTCGCTGACCACATCGCCGCTGCAGATCTCGCTGCTCTCCGCGGCCACGTGGATGCCCTGGCTGTTGTTCGGCCTCGCTGCCGGCGTCGTGATCGACCGGGTCGACCGGCGCCGCGCGCAGGTGGTGGCGCTTGGTCTCCGCGCCGGTGTCCTGGCCACCGGCGCAGCGCTCGGCTTCACCGGCGCGCTCACCATGCCGCTACTTGTCTGCCTGGTGCTCGCCTACGGCGCGACGGAGGTGTTCGCAGACCTGGGCGCGACAGCAATCGTGCCCGAACTCGTACCGGCCGACCGTCTCTCCGCTGCGAACGGACGGGTGATTGGCGTGCAGCAGGTGGCCAACGCATTCCTCGGTGCCCCGCTTGCCGGCGTGCTGGTCATCCTCGGCGCAGGCATCGGCTTCGGCACCTCGGCGGCCCTGGCTGCGCTTGCCGCCGTGGTGCTGGCGGTGGGCCTGCGCGGCAACTTCCGGCCGCAGCGCGGCGACGGCAACTCCGCCACGGCGATGGGGCAGGTGAAGGAGGGACTGGCCTTCCTCGTCCGGCATCGGGTGATGCGGCCGCTGGTGATCACCTCGAGCATCCTCAACCTGGCCAGTACGGCGTACTTCGCGGTCTTCGTCCTGTGGGCTGTGGGGCCGGACTCCGCGATGGGGCTGACCGAGTCGCAGTACCCGCTGGTGATGCTGGGCTTTGCGCTGGGCGCCGTGGCGGGGTCGTTCATTGCCGAGGCGGTGCAGCGCCGGCTGGGTGTGATGCCGACGATCCTGGGCACCCTCGTCGGGAGCGTGCTGCTGCTGTTGGTGCCCCTGTTCTGGCCCAACGGCTGGGCGGTTGCTGTCGCCGTGACGCTCGTCGGGATCACCAACACCGTCGGCAACGTCGTGTCGCAGTCGCTGCGCCAGCGTCTGGTGCCGCGCATCCTGCTGGGTCGGGTGAGCGGGGCAGCCCGGACGCTCGCGTTTGGGCTGATGCCACTCGGTGCCCTGATGGGCGGGCTGGTGGCGGAGCGGGCCGGCCTGCCGGCGACCTTCCTGGCGGCGATCGCACTGTCGCTGGCGGCCTGCGCCTACCTGGGCGTGACAGTCCGTCCAGCCGACGTGCGCACGGCGGAGGCGGAGGCGGAGGCGAACGCGCTCAGGCCTTGACGGCCACCAGCAGGCCGTCGCCGACCGGCAGCAGGATGGGCGTGAACGAGCCGTCGTCGACGACGGCCGAGAGCGCCTCGCGGATGATCAGCGGCTCGTCGTCGAAGTTGCGTTCGTCGGCGACGAGGCCCTGCCACAGGGCGTGGTGCACGATCAGCAGGCCACCGGAGCGCAGGAGGCGCTCGGCCTGGGCGACGTACTCCACGTACTCCAGGGGATCTCCGTCGACGTAGACGATGTCGTACGCCCCGTCGCTGAGCTTCGGCAGCACGTTGAGGGCCTGACCGGCGATCAGGCGGATGCGGCGGCTGGCGATGCCCTGACCGGTGAGCACCTCACGGGCCGCGACCTGGTTCTCGGCCTCGGAGTCGATGCTGGTCAGGACGCCGTCGACGGCCATGCCGGAGAGCAACGCGAGCCCGGAGACACCGGTTCCCGTGCCGATCTCGGCAACGGCCCGCGCCGAGACGGTGCGGGCGAGGAAGGTGAGGACGGCGGACACGCCCGAGCTGACCGGCTCGACGCCGAGCTCTTCTGCGCGCTGGCGCGCGCGTTCTGCACCGTCCGATTCGGCGGTGAACGCCTCGGCATAGGCAAGAGTTGCCGGCAGCGAGGCTGCCCGTCCCGGATTCTTCGCTGCGGTCACGATCTCAGCGTAACGGCACAGCACGTGGATGCGCGCGGGAACATGCTTGCCCCTACCATTGCGCCCATGAGTCACGTGGTTGTCGCCGAGTTGGTCGCGAACGTCCTCTCCGTCGAGGTCGAGCCGGGGCAGCGGGTCTCGCCTGCTGACCCCGTGGTCATCCTCGAATCCATGAAGATGGAGATCCCGGTGCTCGCCGACGCGTCCGGCACCGTCACGGAAGTGGTCGTCGAGGTGGGCGACGTGGTTCGAGACGGCGACCCACTCGTCGTGATCGCCACCCTTTAGGCTGGCCCCCATGACAGCGCTGCCCTTCGGCCGGGTCCTCACGGCCATGGTCACCCCGTTCAACCCCGACGGGTCGTTGAACCTCGACGAGAGCCGCCGCCTGGCCGCGCACCTCATCGACGTCCAGGGCAACGACGCCCTCGTGGTCAACGGCACGACAGGGGAGTCACCGACAACGACGAACGCGGAGAAGTTCGCGCTCCTCGAGGCCGTCGTCGACGAGGTGGGCGACCGGGCCCGCATCGTGGCCGGCGTCGGGACCTTCGACACCGCCCACACCATTGAGCTCGCGCACCAGGCCGAACAGGCCGGAGCCCATGGGCTGCTGGTGGTCACGCCGTATTACAGCCGCCCACCGCAGGACGCCCTCGCCGACCACTTCCTTACCGTCGCCGACGCGACTCGGTTGCCGATCATGATCTACGACATCCCGCACCGCTCCGGCATCCCGGTGGAGACCGAGACCCTGATCACGATCGCAGTTCACGAGAACATCGTGGCGGTCAAGGACGCCAAGGGCTCCCCGGTTGCCTCGGCCCAGGTGATCGCTGCGACCGGCCTGGCGTACTACTCCGGCGACGATGCGATGACCCTTCCCCTGATGAGCGTGGGAGGTGTCGGCGTCGTCGGCACGTCCACCCATTTCACGGGCGTGCGCACCCGGGAGATGATCGAGACCTTCCTCGCCGGCGACACCGGGCGCGCGACCGCGCTCAATGCTGCACTCCTTCCGGTCTTCCTCGGGGTGTTCGCAACGCAGGGCTGCATGCTCGTAAAGGCTGGCCTCGCCGCCCGCGGTTTCGCTCCCGGGCCGGTGCGCAAGCCGCTGCTCGCCGCGACACCGGAGCAGTCGGCGACCTTTCTGGCCATCATGGCCGCCAACGGCTACTGACACGGCGGGCTAATCTTCATCCCATGATCGACTTCAACATCACCGAGATCCTGGTCTTGGGCGTGCTGGCAGTCATCATCTTCGGTCCCGAGAAGCTGCCGGAAGTGGCCCGTAAGGCTGCCCGGGTGCTCAACTACCTGCGCAACATCGCCAATGACGCCCAGGGCCGGCTGCGCCAGGAACTGGGTCCGGAGTTCGCCGACCTCGAGCTTGCAGACCTCAATCCGCGCGCCTTCGTCCAGAAGAACCTGTTCGATCCCGTCAAGGCAGAGGTCGACAACCTGAACATCGCCGGCGACGTTGCGGCGATCAGTGCGTCCACCGGTGAGCCGGGATCCCCGGCTCCCGCCCAGGCCGCTGCCATCGAGCCGGTCCCGGTGATGGCAACCGTCGCGTTCGACACTGAGGCCACCTGAGCCGTTCGGGATGAGTTCGGCCACCCCCACGCTGTACCCTGCCAAACGTGACCTCGGCTTCGTCGATCTTCGTCTCGAGGATCAAGGGACTGCCCATGCTCGATCCCAATGGCGAGCAGGTGGGCAAGGTCCGCGACGTCGTCATCCAGAACCGGTCCGGCAATCGTGCACCGCGGGTGAAGGGCCTCGTGGTTGAGCTGTTCGCGCTGCGGCGGATCTTCTTCCCGATGGAACGCGTGCACTCCATCGACGCCCATCAGGTGATCATCTCCGGGGTCGTCAACACGGTCCGCTTCCGTGTGCGCGAGCGGGAGATGCTGGTCATCGACGACCTCTTGGACCGCACGGTGAGACGTCCGAACGCCGGCGGTCCGGAGACCATCTTTGACGTGGCGATCAAGCCCAACCGCGCCCGCGACTGGATGTTGGCAGAGGTGGCCCTGCGTGAGGCCGGCCGGCGCCCGTTCCAGCGCGGCCACGTCACCATCGTCGACTGGTCGGAGGTGCCCGACTTCATCGAGAACATGGCTGTTCGTGACGCCGAACAGCAGGCGATGCGCCTGTCCGACCTGAAGGCCGCCGACGTCGCCCGCGAGCTGCACGACATGGATCCGACGCTGCGTGCAGCCGTCGTGCACGCCATGGACGACGACCGGCTGGCCGAGGCGCTGGAGGAGCTGCCCGAGGACGAGCAGGTGGACGTGATCAACTCCCTCGACAACGAGCGGGCAGCCGACGTCCTCGAGGAGATGGACCCCGATGACGCCGCCGACCTGATCGCTGAGCTCGACTCGGCGACGGCGGAGGACATTCTTGGTCGGATGGAACCGGAGGAAGCGCGGGACGTCCGCACGCTGCTGCGCTACGACGCGGCCACCGCCGGTGGCCTGATGAACCCGGAGCCGGTCGTGCTCAACGTCGACGCGACGGTTGCCGACGCGCTCGCCTCCGTGAGGCGGCCGGAGATCACTCCGGCGATGGCGGCGCTTGCCTTCATCTGCCGTCCGCCGATGGATACCCCGACCGGTCGCTACGTCGGCGCCGTCCACTTCCAGCGGCTGCTGCGCGAGCCACCGTCCGCGCTGGTCGCAGGGCTGATCGACCCGGACATCACGCCGCTCACCCCGCAGAGCAATATCGCCCAGGTGAGCCGCTACTTCGCCACCTACGACCTGGTGTGCGCCCCGGTCGTCGATGCCGAGCGCCGGTTGATCGGCGCGGTGACCGTCGACGACGTGCTAGACCACATCCTGCCCAACGACTGGCGCGGGGTGCAGCTCGACCGGCTGGACACGGAGGTGAGCGATGGCTAGGCAGGAACGCCTGGACATCCCGGGACGCAGCCGAACCCAGTGGCTCCCGCGGATGCGGATGGAGCAGGACACCTTCGGGGTCGTTGCGGAGTCCTTCGCCCGCTGGATGGGCACCGCCAACTTCCTGATCTGGATGACCATCCTGATCATCGCCTGGCTGCTC
>JBBRIY010000103.1:0-8647 GCA_038220215.1 Propionibacteriales bacterium | reverse complement strand
TCGCGAGGGCGCGCGTGCAGCGCAAGCGCCTGGGGGGCGGCTGGCGCCAGGCCGGCATCCTTGCTGCCGCCGCCGGCTACGCCCTCGACCACCACCTGCCGAGGCTCGCCAGCGACCACGTGGCCGCAGCAGCGTTCGCCGCTGAGGTGGCGGCCGTCGTGCCGGGTGCCGTCGAGGTCGCGCGGGTGCAGACCAATATCGTCGTGCTGGATGCCGGCGGGGCCACCGCTGCCTCCGTGGTCGCGGCCGCGGCCGCGGCCCGGGGGGAGCGGTCCGCGGGCGGCGCGCCGGCCGGGCGGGGCGTGACCCACCACGCGGGATCGGTCGACGAGGCGATCACCGCGGGCCGGATCGTCGCGGAGGTGCTCGCGGGGTGAAGGCCGCCGTCCTCGGTTCGCCGGTCGCGCACTCGCTGTCGCCCGTGCTGCATGCGGCCGGCTATGCGGAGCTCGGGCTCGGCGACTGGGCCTACGGACGCTTCGAACTGCAGGCGGAGGACCTTGCCGGCTTCGTCGCAGGGCTGGACGCGGAATGGCGTGGGCTGAGCCTGACGATGCCGCTGAAGGAGGCCTGCCTTGAGGTGGCCGCTGAGGTGACGCCACTGGCCCGGCGGGCAGGCGCGGGCAACACGCTCGTGCGGCTCGAATCCGGCCAGTGGCGTGCCGACAACACCGACGTGCCCGGCCTGGTGGACGCGCTGCGTCCCGCCTGGGACGTGGACTGGGCCAGTGCCGCCATCCTCGGCGCCGGGGCCACGGCCCGTTCCGCGCTGCTGGCGCTGGCCGGGCTGGAGGTCCCTCGCGTGCAGGTGTACGCCCGGAACCAGGCAAAGGGGGAGCAGTTCCGCGACTGGGCAGCGATCGCAGCACCCAGGGTGGACGTGTCGTGCGCACCGTTGGACCACTGGTTCGACGGGGCGGAACCAGCCGTGCTGTCGACTTTGCCCGGAGGCGCAGCCGACGCCCTTGTGGTCGCTGCGCCCCGTACCGGGTTGTTGTTCGACGCCGTCTACGCGGATTGGCCGACACCGCTCGCAGTCTCTGCTGCCGAAGCAGGGATGACCGTGGTCGGTGGCCTCGACCTGCTCGTGTACCAGGCGGCACGCCAATTCGCCCTGTTCACCGGGCGATCCGCACCGCTGGAAGCGATGTTCGCAGCCGGCCGGGCAGCGCTGGGGGAGGCGTCGTGATCGTCCTGATCGGTTTCATGGGTGCGGGCAAGACGACCGTCGGTGCACTGCTGGCCGAGTACCTCCTGATTCCGTTCATCGATTCCGACCAGGTGATCGAGGCCTCCGAAGGGCTGGCCGTCCGCGAGATCTTCGCCACCAGGGGTGAGGCGGAGTTCCGGCGGATCGAGGCGGCCACCATCACCCGCCTCCTGGCAGGCCCCGACGTGGTGCTCGCGCTCGGGGGTGGGGCGCTCACGACGCCTGACGTGCGTGCGGCGCTCGTCGGCCACCAGGTGGTGCTGCTCGACGTGGCCTTCGAGGAGGCGCTGGAGCGCGTCGCGGCTGACCCTGGGCGGCCGATGCTCCACAAGCCCGACCTCTCGGGGCTGTACGACCGGCGGCAGGACGACTACCGGGAAGCTGCGCGTGCGGCCGTCCCGGTGAGTGGACGGTCGCCACGTGAGGTCGTCGAGGACGTGCTGGGCGCCCTCGGCATGAACGGCGTGGGAGAGTAGGCGTCATGGACGTGCTGGTCATCAACGGGCCCAACCTGAACACCCTCGGCACCCGCGAGCCCGAGATCTATGGCTCGACCACGCTTGCCGAGATCGAAGCGGGGCTCGTCGCGCAGGGTGCCGCGGCCGGGCTTGAGGTGGACGCCTTCCAGAGTAACCACGAGGGCGCCATCATCGACCGGTTGCACGAGGCCCGCACCGACGGAACCCGGTTCATCATCATCAATCCCGGGGCCTTCACCCACACCTCTGTGGCGATCCGCGACGCGTTCGCAGCGGTCGCCGTCCCGTTCTGTGAGGTGCACATCTCGAACGTGCACGCCAGGGAGGAGTTCCGGCGGCATTCGTTCCTGGCCGATCTGGCCGTCGGGGTGCTCGCCGGCTTCGGTGTGACGGGGTACCGGATGGCCATGGACTACGTCATCGAGAGATTGGGAGCCTGACATGCAGCTCACGCACCTGGGACATTCCGCCGTGCTGGTCGAAACCGGCGGTCTCCGGATCCTCATCGATCCGGGCAACCTGTCCGACGCCTGGCACGACCTGGTCGACCTTGACGCCGTCCTGGTGACGCATCAGCACCCCGATCACATCGATCCTGCTCGCGTCCCGGCACTCCTCGCGGCGAATCCGCAGGCGCGCGTGTTCGTCGAGCCCGGTGTCATCGACGCCGTGCCGCTGGAGCGGGCAGAGGCCCTGACCGCTGACACCAGCATCTCGCTGGGTGGGGTCACCGTTGCGGCTGTGGGGGGACTGCACGCGGTCATCCACCGCGACATCCCGCGGATCGGCAATGTGGGTCTCGTGGTGAGCGGCGAGGGGGAGCCGACCTTCTTCCACCCGGGCGACAGCCTGGCCGAGGCGCCGTCGGGGGTGGACGTGCTGGGCGTGCCGGCCTACGGACCATGGGCCGCCATGAAGGAGACCGTCGACTTCGCCCGCGAGGTGGGAGCGACACAGGGTTTCCCGATCCACGAGGGACTGCTGAACGACCGTGGGTGGGGCCTGGTGTTCGGACGCATCACCGAGATGACACCGTGCAAGCTGACCGACCTTCGCGGCACGGGTCCGTGGACGCCGGCCTGATCACCCAACGTAGAGGGTGATCGTCGAACCCCTCGGCGCTGTCTGACCCTCTGCGGGGCTGGTCCCCAGCGCGGTCGGGCCGAAGAACGACTGCTGCACCTTGACCTTGAAACCAGCGTCGGTCAGCTTCTTCTTGGCGTCCTTCTCGTTCAGGCCTCGCACCTCGGGGACGACGATCATCTCCGGACCCTTGGACACGGTGAGCGTGATGGTGCCGCCTCGTGGCACGGAGCTGCCGGTCTTCGGGTTCGACGAAATGACGTTGCCAGCAACGATCTTGTCGTCGAACTTGTCCTCTGCCCGCTGAACGACCAGGCCGGCGTTCTTGTAGAACGCCTCAGCGTCGGCGAAGGGCTTGTCCTTGAAGCTGACGATCTTCACCGGCGGGGGACCCTTGGAGACGTTGAGGTCGACGACCGTGCCGGGCTTCACGAGCTTGGCTGAGGCGATCGAACCACTGACCACGGTTCCGACCTCGACGCCCTCGTCGTAAACCTCGATCTGCTTGCCTGCCTTGAGGTGGGCCTCCTCGAGGGCGTTTGTCGCGTCCTCGGGGCTCCGTCCGGCCAGCGACGGCACCGGGTAGCGCTCGGGGCCTTTGGAAAGGAAAGCGGTGACGGTTCCGCCGCGGCGCACCCGGTCGCCGGCACCGGGATCGGTGCGGATCACCTGGCCGACCGGCACGGTTTCGCTGAAGTCGTCGGCCCAGGACACCTGCAGGCCGTTCCTGGTGGCCAGCTGTTCGGCCTGCGCCTTGGTCCGGTTGCCGAAGTCGGGGGTAGTGGTGAACTGGCCCGCGAGGAAATACCAAGAGCCGACGCCGAGCAGGGCGGCTACCAACAGGAGCACGAGGATTGAGATTCCCCCGCGGCGGCGCTTGCGGGCCTGGCGCTGCTTCAGCGGCGCGGCAGCGGGCGACGGGTGGTGTTGAGGTAGGTCATCGTAGTACGCCATGCCGTCGGCAGCGCCGGGATGGTTGGGGCTGATGGGCGTGGACGGGGTGAAGCGCAGGGTCGCCGTCCGCTGGACCTCTGTCCCTGCCCCGGTGATCGCGGGCACCATCTCGGTGACCTGGTTCGCGTCATCAAGGGTGGTCTCGCGCATGCGGGCGGTCAGTCTCGGATCGTCCATCACTCCGTGGCCGATCGCGTCGCGCGCCTGGCGGAGGTGGTCGAGGAGCACCTTGGCGTCCCTCGGGCGATCGGCAGGCTGGCGGGCGGCTGCGGCGACGACGAGGGCATCCAGGTAGGGCGGGACGGCCGAGCGGGTGTCGCGCCACTGGGCCGGAGCGCTGATCGAGGGCAGGGTGATCTCGTTGTGGACGTGGCTGTAGGCCACCTGGATCGGGGTTTCGCCGGTGTGCGGCTTGCGTCCGGTGAGCATCTCGAACAGCATCACGCCGATGGCGTAGACGTCGCAGCGGGTGTCGGCGTGACCGTGGGTGACGAGTTCGGGCGCGATGTAGGAGACGGTGCCGATGAGCATGCCATTGGCTGTCGCGGTGTGCGCGGTGATTGCCCGGGCCAGGCCGAAATCGGCGACCTTGATCTGGCCGCGGATCGAGATCAGGACGTTCTCGGGCTTCAGGTCGCGGTGGATGATGCCGGCTTCGTGGGCTGCGGCCACGGCAGACACCACAGGAATCAGCAGGTCGAGGGCGCGCTGGGGCTCCATCGGGGCCTCGCGGGAGATCAGGTTCCGCAGCGTCGAGCCTTCGACGTACTCCATCACCATGTAGGGACGGCCGTTGTCATTGCCCTGGTCAAAGACCGAGACGACGTTCGGGTGCGAGAGCCGGGCTGCTGCACGGGCCTCGCGGTCGAAGCGGTTGGCGAAGTCCTGGTCGCTGCCGAGGTTGTCGTGCATGACCTTCACTGCGACGGTGCGAGTGAGGCGGCGGTCGGTGGCGAGGTAAACGGTGGCCATCCCGCCTCGCGCGAGTTTGCGGAGGATTTCGTACCGACCGTCCAGCAAGTGCCCCACGAGGGGGTCATTACTGTTCATGGTCGTCACGTTGGCTCCGGACAGGGTCGGGGAAGTAGGCCTGCCAGACCTAGGGGCGATTCTAGGAGTGCTTGCCAAGTTCGGTACCGCGACCCGCCGCTGCCCATAGGCTGTGCTGATGACAGCACTCCTCGGCCTGGCCACCCGTCTGGGGTTGGCACGCCTGTTGCTCATCACCGGGACGCGCGCCAACATCGGCGATTTGGCTGGCTTCACCGACGCGGGTTTTGCCGGTGGCGTCGACATGATCCAGCTGCGTGACCCGGGGGCCGATGAGGCCGCACTCCTTGCCGCACTGAAGGTGATGCGCGAGGTCGGCTACCGCTACCAGGGCCTGGTGAGCGTGTATGACTCGAGTGAACTGGCG
The DNA here is from genome assembly GCA_038220215.1 of Propionibacteriales bacterium. Lineage (GTDB taxonomy): Bacteria > Actinomycetota > Actinomycetes > Propionibacteriales > Propionibacteriaceae > Propionicimonas. The sequence goes on along the minus strand of JBBRIY010000103.1, from coordinate 3,504 downwards.
GAGAAGTTCCAGTCGGACCTGTTGCATCTCTCTGAGCGTGGCGAGAAGGCTTCGACCGCGCGGACCCACCTGCACCAGTGGGGCCTGATCGGGCGCTCCTGCCATTCCAACGAGCAGATCGATGCCGCCGTCGCCGACCCGGACGTGCACTACCTGACCGTTGGCCCGGTCTACGGTGGCCTGCCGATGGGTGATGCCGGACTCGGCCTAGTGCGCCACGCCGCCAAGGTCGCGCCGTCGAGTTCCGCGATGTCGAAGCCATGGTTCGCGGTGGGTGGCGTCACTGCGTCGAACCTCGACGAAGTGCTGGACGCCGGCGCACGACGCATCGCGGTCTCGCGTGCAATCACTGACGCCGATGACCCGGAGGCAGCTGCCATGGCGCTGAAGGATCGACTGCGGCATGTCTGGAACGAGGACCCGGCCATGCAGAACCTCACCCTGAAGATGTTCCAGAACTGAGCCCTCAGGCCGAGCGGGCAGCTTCCTCCGGGAGCTCGCCAGCCATTGGTGGACCGGTTCGCCCTAGCGCGTAGGTCAAGCCGTCGGCTGTCCTGAGGTAGGTGAGCCCGAGAGGGCTGCGCCAGAGGAAGCACCCGGGAAGAACCTGTTTCACCTGCCAGCCGGTGTGGGTCTTTGTGCGATGCACTCGCCTGGTCAGCGGACCGAGTCCGTCGACGCGCGTCTGCCCCAGCTCGCCGGTGCCGAAGCGGTAGGGATCAGTGTGGTCAAGGTCGAGGTTGCGGCTGGGCCAGGAACCGAACGGGAACACGTCGGTGGGTTGGCGCAGGAGCACCGCCCGTCGCATCGGTGCCGGGATCTCGTAGGAGTCAACCGGCGGCACAGCGCCGGGGTCGAAGACCGGCTGCACTCGCACCCGGGTGCCCTTCAGCAGATGGCGTAGCTGCTTCACAGGGACGGCCCCGATCCCTTCCACCCGGCTGACGCCATGCCCACTGCGGACCGATTGGTCGCTCAGGTGGATGAAGAGGGTTGACGTGGGGAGCAGCTTCTTCAGATCGATCGAGGCGAGCTCGGCCAGCAAGTCTGCCGGAACACCCGCCAGAAGGTTCGGTGCCGGGGTATCGGAATCGGGAGCCTCGTCGGGACCGCCAGTCTTGGCTGCACGGCGCAGCCGGTCGCGGTGGAGCAGGGCGAGGGCGAGCGCGGGGTTGGACAGGATGCCGAGCGCTGAGGCCCGGCGTGCGTCGCGGTCGTTGGTGTCGCCATCAGCTCTCAGGGCAGCCGCGATCCGGTTCAGGGTGCCGTCGAGCTGGCGGCCGTCGGCACAGGTGAGCTTCCCGTCCAGCCAACTGACACCGTCGGTCGTGGGCTGGATATTCACCCACCTCTTGCGCCGTTGGGTCTCGGCCCGCTCTTCTGCCCCGCGCGGGTCGACGACGGTGATCAGTCCCTCGAGCAGCTTCAGTGACCGGCCGACCGTGAGGCCGGGCAGCGTCGGGGACAGCTGCCGGTCCAGTTCGAGGGCGGCCTCCAGCCCCAGCTCGACACTGGAGACACGCTGGGCGATCTTGCGTGCGTGCCACAGCGGAGTCTCTCCCCGGCGCACCTGCGCCCAGAGCAGCGGATGTCGGTACTCGAGGTCGAGCAGGTCATTGATCAGCAACGTGATCGATTGTTGACTCATCCCGAGTGCCGCCGAAAGTTCCAGCGGCACGAACTCGTTCAATTTCGGCGCACCCTCAGCGGCGAGCTCCACCAGCCTGCCGCGGCCCGGCATCGGGTTCTCGGGAAGGTCGCGGTGGTAGTTCTCCACGATGTGCAGGATCGCGACCGCTTCCTGCACCTCCGCGGCGCGGCGGGTGGCGCGGGCATCGAGCAGCACCGTCATTGCCTCCGGCAGAGGTACGCCTCGCAGCTCGCGCACTTCGATCATGTGTTCTATTTTATGCACCACCACTGACAACACCCCACCCAAACCCGGACCTGTGGAGAACTGCACGACTTCGTGCGATCTGCTGTGGATAACCCCCATCGGGTCTGTTTTCTGGGTCGGCATCTGTGTAAAGCTCCTGCCACCCAGGAGGTGCCATGCCGACTCTGTCAGGGCGACTCGCTTCGACTCTCGTTGCGGCGTGCCTGCTGACCGGCTGCCAGCCAGCGGCACCGACACCCACTCCTGTGCCCACCTATCGCTGCACCCCCGAGGCCGGAGGAGCTGAGTTCGAGTGCTCGCAGAAGCAGTACGACGACATGGTGGCCAAGGACAAGCTCTACGCCGAGGCAGAGGCTGTGTATCGGAGGTTCCTGGCCGAGGACGTCCGGATCTACAGGGCTGGAGGGGTAGATCAGCCAACTCCGGTCCTTCTGGAGACTGCCCACGGCCAGTTTGTGCAGGACTCGATGGACTTGTACCGGGGACTCATTGCCGATTCGAGAAGGCTAGATGGCGATGTGAGTCTTGTAAGTCTGGTGAGGAAGCCCGGCATCTCGAAGGAGTCGTCGGTCGTGGTGCTCGCCGCCTGCACTGATGCACGTGCTGCGAGGATCCTCGAGCATGGCAAGCAAGTGGGTCACGGATTCTTGATCGAGGAGCTGATTTACCTCGGCCGATTTGACGGAGCTCTCAAGATTCAAGGAGCGGACGGTCAACAGGAGGGCAAGTGCGCAAGTTCCTAGCAACACTGCTTGCGGCGACGGTCTGGCTCGCAGTGGAGGTCGGCCCGGCTCAGGCAGAGGGAGGCAACTCAACAGACCCGGTCGTTACAGGAGGCCGGGGGAGCTACCAGGGCAGGCTGGACCGTCTGTCCCCGGGTGGCAAGCGACACACCAACCGGGCTGACAGCAAAGGAACTGGAACTTCCCTCAGCGGCCGTACGGCTCCCCCCAAGCCCCACAAGCTCAACGCGAAAGAACTCGCAGCAATCGAAGCCATGTGCCGCGAAGCCCCCGGGGGCGTGTGCACGGACGATCCCAAGACGCAGGCCAAGAGCAAGCCCAACCAGGCCAGGCTCATCGGATCGCTGAGCCAGGTGGCGCGCACCCTGATCGTGAAGCTCCAGCTTCCCAACCCCACCCCGCGGTTCGGGCCAGACCCGTCAGTGAACGAGTGGAAGATGGCGGCGGTCGGTTATCCGTTATGGCTGTGGACAGACGGTCCCCAGACCGTCTCCAGTCGGGTACGCGCCTACGGCATCACCTTCACCCTGCGCGCCGATTGGCAGTCGACCACTTTCGACATGGGCGACGGCCACCAGGTCACCTGCGACCGCACGCTGGTCTACCCGGCCAACACCAAGCCTGGCAGGAAGTCCCCTGCCTGTGGCTACACCTACCTGACCTCTTCGCTACCGAAGGGCAACTACACCGTCACCGCCACCACCAACTGGCGCATCAGTTGGAGCGCTCTCGGGCAAACCGGCTCCGTGCCGGGCAGCCACTCCGGCCAGTGGTCGCTCCCGGTGGGTGAACTGAACGCGCTGGTCGTGAAGTAGCGGTCAGGCGTCCCGCTGGCTCGCCAGGCCGGCCAGCCGCCGCAGGCCC
>JBBRIY010000102.1:0-8651 GCA_038220215.1 Propionibacteriales bacterium | reverse complement strand
ACGGCGAGGTTCTCGGCCTGGCGCTCGGCGCTCGCGGCCTTCGGCAGCGGGACGGAGCCCAGCTGCAGGTGCCAGCGCAGCACCACCTGCGCCGGGGTGTGGCCGAGGGCCTCGCCGATGCTGGTGATGACCGGCTCCTGCAGCAGTTGCCCCGCCTGGCCTAGCGGACCCCACGACTCGGTGCGGATGCCGAGCCGTTCGTGCACCTCCCGCTGCTCCGCCTGCGGGAAGTACGGGTGCAGCTCCACTTGGTTGACCGCAGGCGTCACGCCGGTCTCGGCGATGATCCGCTCAAGGTGCTCGGGCAGGAAGTTGCTCGTCCCGATCGAACGCAGCACACCCTGGCGTTGCAGGTCGACGAGAGCCTGCCAGGCCTCGACATAGCGATCCGTGAGCGGATTGGGCCAATGGATCAGGTAGAGGTCGATGCTCTCCAGGCCCAACCGTTCCAGCGATTCGTTGACGGAGCTGGTCGCTGCCGCCCGCGCGTGGTGGCGTCCGGGCAGCTTCGAGGTCACGGCGATCTCCTCGCGGGGAACCCCGGAGCGGCGGATGGCCTCACCCACCGTGTCCTCGTTCTCGTAGTTCACCGCCGAGTCGATCAGCCGGTACCCCTGCTGGAGGGCGCTGACCAGCGACTCGACGCCGGCGGGCCCACGCAGCGGGTAGGTGCCGAAGCCGATCGCCGGCAGGAGGTGACCGTCGTTGAGCGTGTGGTTCGGAATCATGATCCCGACGTTAGCGCGACGCCGCCGGTCAGCTCCGGTTGGTGCGGTACCGCAGCGAGTTCGGGCGGCAGGGGCATTCGGTGGCGATCTGCATGTTCGCGATCCTGCGCTCGTCACGCAGCGCGAAGAGGGCCGGCACCAGCCGGTCACGCAGTGCGTACGGGTCGATCGTGTTGAGGTAGATCTTGGTCACGCCTTCGAAGCCGGCGACGGTGGACGTGCGCCACTTCAACATCACGCGCCACGGCATCGGCAGGTCGGCGTCGATCGGGCGATAGTGCCATTCCTCGTTGCAGGGCACGTTCACACCGGTCGCAGCGTGCATGGCGTGCACCAGGTCGGACACGGCGTGCAGCTCATCTTCTGTGTGGTTCCACGGATCGCACGCCTCCGACTTGGAGTAGATCTCGATGGTCGGATACCGGTGCCCGAACCCGGCGAACGCGATCGCGTGCTCGTTCTCTGCCAGCACCAGGTTGCGGTAGGAGGCGTAGTTGGGGCCGTACTCGTTGTAGATGTTCGGATTGGTTCGCAGGCGCTCCATCTGCTGCTCGTGCTGGATGCCGCGCTCGTCGATCGCCACCAACTGCTTGTGCAGGTGGTCGAACGACGCGCCCGCCGGACGCAACCAGTTCTGGAACACCGCGACGTAGCGGGCGTAGCGGTTCAGGTCGAAGAGGGCCGACACCGACTCGACGGTGAAGGCGAGGAAACGCTGGTGCTCCTCCGGGGTGAGCGTGCCTGAGCCGGCCAGCTGGGTGTTGTCGGTGGCGCCGTCGGTGAAGTGCCTGCGCGCGATGACGACGTCGTGGCCGCCACCGAAGAACCCGGACGCCGCCTCGAGCTGGCCTTCCTCGCCGAGGGCATCGATGAGCTCGTCGGAGCGTCCACCCGCCTTCAGCTTGGTGCGCACAACGGCGAGCACGTGCTGGCGTCCCATCGGGGAGGAGAGGTACGCGGTCTTGCGTTCACGCACCCGCGCCGGCAGCTCGTAGCCATAGTTGTCGTGCCAGTAGTCGAAGGACAGGATCTCGAAGAGGTTCGGGACGCGGCGGAACTCGGCCGTTGTGGCCAGCAGTTCCTCTGCCGGGATCCGGTAGCGCGTCTCCCAGGTCCCGTCCGGGTGCCGGACCACGCGCGACTTCTCCGGCGGCGTGTCGAGGTAGCGCGCCTCACAGAAGGCGCAGTGGCGGCCGTGCTGGGCCGGGTCGAGCGGCACGGGATCGGGCAACGAGACACCGAACGGACGGTTGCCGCGCCCGGCCACCGTCCACACTTCCGTGCCGCTGAACGGGTTGAGCTGCTTGACCGTGCCGTCCTTCAACAGACTGATGAACTCGGGCTCCCGCAAGTAGGGATGCACCACGTCTGACCCCCTGGTCGTTGTACCGATTCAGGCTAGCCCCCTCCACTCCCCGACTTGTCAGATTCACAGGTCGCCAGGGCACCGGGACCTTCTGACAAGTCGGGGGTGGGCTCAGGGGAACCAGCGGAGCAGTTCGGTGACCGTCCCCCCGGCCGCGAAGGTGCCGGTGACGTGGTCGGCCGCCAGCGCGACCTCCTCCGTCGCGTCGCCGAGCGCGACCCCGCGTCCGGCCCAGGTGATCATCTCGATGTCGTTGCGGCCGTCGCCGATCGCCAGCACGTCCGCCTGCGCGACGCCCAGCGATGCTGCCACCCCGGCGAGCGCCGTGGCCTTGTTGACTCCGGCGGGGGCGATGTCGAGCCAGGCGCTCCAGCCGACGAAGTAGCTCACCCCGTGCAGTCCGAGGCGTTCGGCCAGCTTGATGAACTCGTCGTCGGTGGAATCGGTGTCGCGGACCACGATGCGCGTGACGTCACCCGCTGCCAGGTCCTCGACGCTCACCAGCTCCATCTGCCCGTGCAGTTCCCCTTCAGGGAAGTACCGGCTCACCCGGTAGCCCCAGCCGACGACCTCAGCCGCCAGCGAAGCCGTCGGGTGTTCGGCGAGGACCCGATCGATCACGTCGGACGGGTCGAAGGTGACGACATTGGTGACCTCGAAGGGTGGATACCTGATCGTCACCGCCCCGTTGGACGAGACCGTCAGTCCCGGCGGCAGCGCCAGCGCTTCGAAGACCGGGAGAGTGGCGTGCCAGCCACGTCCGGTGCTCAGGACCACGGGAACCTGCGCTGCGACCACCCGTGCGACGGCGTCGCGCACGTCATCGGGCAGCACCCCGGCATGGTCGACGATGGTGCCATCGATGTCCAGGGCCACGAGTTTCGGCCGCCACGGCAGTGAAGAGTCGGTAGTCATCGCGGGCAAGGCTAGCGTCCGGGGCTGTCGGAGCCGGCTCCTAGGGTGGCTCGCATGATCCGGACCCTTGCCGTCGCCGGCTACCGCAGCCTGCGTGACGTCTGCCTGCCGTTGGGTCGGCTCACGGTCATCCGTGGCGGCAACGGGGTGGGCAAGTCGAGCCTCTACCAGGCGTTCCGGCTACTCGCCGACACCGCGGGTGGCCGGCTGATCGGCTCGCTGGCGAGGGCCGGCGGGCTGGAGTCGGTGCTGTGGGCCGGGCCGGAGATCGTCTCGGGGGCGATGCGCCGCGGCGAGGTGCCGGTGCAGGGCCAGGCGCACCGTCACCGTCCGGTTTCCCTGATGCTCGGCTTTTCAGGGGACGACCTCGGCTACCTGATAGACATCGGGCTACCGATGCCGAACCTCTTCACCAGGTTCTCCAAGGACCCGCAGGTCAAGCGCGAGTCGGTGTGGGTGGGGCCGATGCTCCGGCCGGCGGCAACGCTCGTGAAACGCACCAACGGTGCGGTCCAGGTGCGTGCCGACGACGGGTGGACGCGCCTGCCGGAGATCGGCCACAGGGAAAGCATCGTGGCAGACCTCGCTGACCCGGTGACCCGTCCCGAGCTCGCGCTGTTGCGCGGGATGGTGGCCTCCTGGAGGTTCTACGACGACTTCCGCACCGACGTGGCCTCTCCGGCACGGACGCCGCAAGTGGGCACGTGGAGCCCCATCCTCGACCATGACGGCGCCAATCTTGCCCCCGCGCTGCAGACCGTGCTGGAGTCGGCCCGTGCCGGTGACCTTGCGGACGTCGTCGACCTCGCTCTGCCCGGCACTACCGTGCAGGTGCGCGACAACGGCGGTTGGTTCAGCCTTGAACTTCGACAGCCCGGGCTGCTCCGTCCCTTGTCCGGTGGCGAGCTGAGTGACGGAACACTGCGCTTCCTGCTGCTGGCGGTCGCCCTGCTCAGCCCCTCACCGCCGTCGCTTCTGGTGCTGAACGAGCCGGAGACCAGCCTCCACCCCGAGGTGTTGCCGGCCGCTGCCAATCTGATTCGCCGCGCGGCCGAACGCACCCAGGTCGTGGTCGTCACGCATTCCGCACCCCTCACCGAAGCACTGCGGGCCTCGGCCGGCGAGGCGCTCGTCGAGAACGAGCTGTACAAGGAGCTCGGCGAGACCCGCATCCGTCAGCAGGAGGGGCTCCTCGATCGGCCGCAGTGGTCCTGGGGCTCGCGCTAGCCGCTCAGGACAGCTGATTGCTCCGGACAGCCGCTTGCTCAGGACAGGGGTCGGAGGTACTCCATGCCGTCGAGGAAGGGACGCAGAGCGGCCGGCACATACACCGAGCCGTCGGCCTGCTGGTGGTTCTCCAGCAGCATGATGATCACTCGCGTCATCGCGCACAGGGTGCCGTTCAGCGTGGCGACCGAGCGGACGCCGTCACCGTCCCGCATGCGGATGTTGAGCCGGCGGGCCTGGAACTCGGTGCAGTTCGACGTGGACGTGATCTCGCGGTACCTGTCCTGCGTGGGCAGCCAGGCGTAGCAGTCGTACTTGCGGGCAGCGCTCAGGCCGAGGTCGCCCGTGGCGACGTCGAGCACCTGGAACGGGATCTCGAGAGCGGTGATGAACTCCTTCTCGAAGCCCAGCAGTTTCTGGTGCTCGGCCTCGGCCTGCTCGGGAGCGCAGTAGACGAACATCTCGACCTTGTCGAACCAGTGGACGCGGAAGATGCCGCGGGTGTCCTTGCCGTAGGAGCCGGCCTCGCGTCGGAAGCAGGGGCTGTAACCCACGTAATGGCGCGGGAGCGAGGCCCCCTCCAGGATCTCCTCGGAGTGGTAGGCGGCCATGGCCACTTCGGACGTCCCGACGAGGTACAGGTCGTCGGCGGGCAGGTGGTAGACGTCCTGGGCTGCCTGGCCGAGGAAGCCGGTGCCCTCCATCGCGGACGGCTTCACCAGCGCCGGCGGGATGATCGGGGTGAAACCCCAGCCCAGCGCCTTGCTCATCGCAAGGTTCAGCAGGGCGAACTCGAGCCGGGCGCCAATGCCGGTCAGGAAGTAGAAGCGGGAGCCCGACACCTTGGCGCCGCGCTCCATGTCGATCGCACCCAGCAGCTCGCCGATCTCGAGGTGGTCACGCGGGGTGAAGCCCTCGGCGGCGAAGTCACGCGGGGTACCGATCGTCTCCAGCACGTAGAGGTCGTCCTCGCCGCCGCGCGGAACGTCCTCGAACACGACATTGGGCAGGGTCTTCATCAGCGCGTCGAAGGTGGCACCGGCGGCATCGGCTTCCCCCTGCGCTGCCTTCACCTGTACGGAGAGTTCCCGTGTGCGGGCCAGGACGGCCGCCTTCTCTTCCCCCTGGGCGCGGGCGACCTGCTTGCCGAGCTCCTTCTGCTCCGCCCGCAGGTTCTCGTAGGCAGCGATCGCCGAGCGGCGCGACTCGTCCGCACTGACCAGCTGGTCGACCAGCTCGACGGACTCCCCACGGGCTTCCTGCGAGCGGCGGACGAGGTCGGGATTGGTGCGTAGCAGCTTCGGGTCGATCACAGATCGAGCCTATCGGACGCACCCCTCGCCTCACCGGCGCGCCAGTGCGCCCAGCCCGACCTTCCCGACCTCAGAAGCCGCCGGTCAACGCAGAAGCCGCCGATTGACTGGCGGCTTCTGCCGCAAGTGGCGGCTTCTGTGGGGGTGGGGTGGGGGCCCCGCGAGTCACGCGACTTTCAGACTTCGTCCCCGGGGTTCACGAGGGCGGCGTACCAGTCACGGGCCGCAACGAAGTCGGCGTCGGTGAAGCCGCGGACGATCAGGGGACGCACCTGGTCGGCGCGAGGGTAGGAGCCGAGGAAGAGCACGTCGGCGCAGATCCGGTGCAGGCCCAGCATGGCCTCGGCAAGGCGCGGGTCTCGCAGGTGGCCTTCGGCGTCGATGCTGAAGCAGTAGCTGCCCAGCGCCGTCTTGGTGGGACGGGATTCGATGCGGGTCAGGTTCACGCCGCGGCTGGAGAACTGCTCGAGGATCTCCAGCAGGCCGCCGGCGTGGTCGGCGTACATGTACGCGACGAGGGTGGTCTTGTCCGCCCCGGTCGGGGCCGGCGGTTCGGTCGGCAGCGAGACCAGCACGAAGCGGGTCACCGCGGAGGAGTTGTCGGCGATCGCCGTCGCGATCGGCACGAGCCCGTAGGTGATGCCGGCAATCTCGCCGCAGATGGCTGCGTCGAACCGGGACGCCGGGTCGGCGACCTCCTGCGCTGCCGCAGCGTTCGAGCCACCCTCCGTGACGTGGGCCTCGGGCAGGTTGGCAAGCATCCAGTGCCGGCACTGCGCCGCCGAGTGCGGATGGGTCAGCACGCGCCGGACGTCGACGAGCGTCGTCCCGGCACGGGCGTAGAGGTTGAACTGCACCGGCAGCAGTACCTCGCGCACGATCATCAGGCGCTTGCCGTTGCCGAGAATGTCGAGGGTGGCGGAGACACCGCCCTCCACCGAGTTCTCGATCGGTACCAGCGCGGCCTCGACCACCCCGGCACGCACCGCTTCCAGCGCCTCCGCGACAGTCCCGAACGGCATGGCCTCGCCGTCGGAGATGGTCAGCAAAGCCTGGTGGGTGAACGTCCCAGCGGGTCCGAAATATCCGAGCACGCGCTCAGCGTAGTGGTGCGACTCAGCCGGTCCGGGCGGCGGCCACGGGCGGGCGGCGACGCAGCCAACGCGGCAGCGGTGGCAGCTCGCGGCCCCACGTCCACCACCAGTGCACGATCAGCACGAGCACGAGCACCTGCGCACCGGAGCACAACCCGTCCCTGACGATGTCGGTGATGCTCTTCATGGTCGGGCTGAACTCCACCGACCGGCCGGTGACGTAGGCCACCGCCAGCCACAGGCCGCGCCAGATCATCAGCACATCCAGCCGGGACGCCGCCATCAGGCCGAGGGGCACCCAGGTGGTCAGGTCGTACCAGCTGAGCGTGTACGGCGAAGTAACCAGCCAGGAGGCGGTGAGGATGGCCGCGGTCCGCACGGCAATGGTGAGCGGGTCGAGGCGGGGCTCGTCGTCGTCGGCGTTGCCGGGCACGAGTCGCCACGGCAGGACGCGGGACAGCATCCAGGCCACGATCGCCATCATCACCCAACCGGCCCACCCGATGAAGCCGCGTGCCGGGAACTCACCCACCACCCAGCTGAGCGGTACCTGGAGCCAGGGCGCCCAGGAGCCGGCAGAGATGTAGCCGGTGTTCCGGCCCGCCGCTAGCAGTGCCTGGGGAGCCCACAGCCCGTAGGCGACGGCCAGGGGTAGCGCCGCGCCAAGGACCAGCTGCAACAGCTTGCGCCAGTCACGGCGGTAGCCCCAGGCCATGGCGATGCCGTAGAAGACCAGCGAGACCTTTACCGTGCCGGCCAGGCCGATGAAGAATCCGGCAACGAAGGGGCTTCGCCGCATGAACCACAGGCCGATGATCGCGAACACCAGCGTGAACGCCTCGTTGTGGGCGCCAGCGAGCACGGACCAGATCATGATCGGGTTCAGCACGGTGAACAGCACCGCGCGGGTCTGGATCCTGTGGTCGTCGTGGGCCAGCTGCACGATCACAGCGCCGATCAGCAGGAACGGCACCAGGGCGAACATCTGCAGCCAGAAGACCGTGTTGTGCATATTGCCGTCACCGAGCCAGGCCGCCAGCCATTGCGAAGCCGAAGCCAGCGGTCCATACACGCTGGGCGTGTCCTGCCAGGGGCGTTCGGTCCACACCAGGAGCGGGTCGAATTCGGAACGGAAGATCTCGGCAGGGGTGATGTTGTACGGGTTCAGCCCCAGCACCTGCAAGCGGCCGTAGGCGGCGTACATCAGTACGTCGGCCGACGTCAGGGGCGGCACGAGGGAGGTGAGGACGCTGAGTCCGGACCCGACCAGGAAGAGTCGCCGGTTGTTCGGACGCCACCCGGTGTTGACCGCCCGCCAACACATCCACAGCCCGATCGCGCCGAGGAACAGCCCGGTCCACAAGGCAGGCACCGCCACCCACTCGCTGAGGTCGATCGTGCCGACCGGGAGGTACCACGGGGGCAGGTAGTTGATCCGGGGGCCAAGTTTCAGGGCCACAGACGACGGTCCGCAAAAGGCGACAAGAATGGTGATCAGGGCACTGGCGACGATCATGGCGAGGCCTGCCCGGGGATTGGCCGACCACGGCGCAGTCACGAAGGCGCGAACCCGCGCCCACTGAGCTACCGCCGCTGCGCGCATGTTCCCCCGAGATGTTGGCATCGCGAGCAGGCTACCGGCTCACGCTGGCCGGTTTGGCCCCCTGCCCGGAGCCGATACCGGACCGTTACCCCCGACTCACGATTCCGGGTTGCGCGGCTGGGCCAGTTGTTTCGCACCGTGCTCGACGACGATGCGGACGAGTTGGGTGCCCGGAACGAAGATGTTGACGGCCTCGACGCCGACGTCCAGCAGGAACCGTGGCTCAAGGATCTTGCCGAAGTACTGCTCGAAGGTGGAACCGTCGGGACGGATCTCGCCGGTGAGGCCGTCGAACTCGATCACGGCCTCCTTGCCCGCATGCCGGTAGCGGAACGCGTACACCGGCCGGTAGACGAGGTCGACCACGTCAACGGTGACCCGCTCCTCGAGCACGCGGTCGGCGTC
>JBBRIY010000101.1:0-8657 GCA_038220215.1 Propionibacteriales bacterium | reverse complement strand
AGGAGTTCGTCCGTGGTGATCGCGTCGAGGAAGCAGCCCTGCACGTCCAGGTTGTCGAGTCGCCACGCCCTGGCACCGTTGGGATCATCGAGTCGTGCGATCAGTCGGGGGACGTCGTTGAACGGCTTGCGGCGCATCGATTGCAGCCCGGTGTCGATCGCTGCGCGGGCGGCCTCCACCACCGCGACGTTGCGCGACTGGGAGCTGCTGACGGCGAACAGCCGCCGCAGCGGGATCGAGCGCTGCCACCTCAGCAGGAGTCGCTCCCAGGTCTCCTTCGCCGCCGGATCGGCGATGTAGACGTGCGCCCCGAGGCCCCGGACGTCGCTCAGCAGAACATCCTCAAGGTTCCCGCGCAGCACCACCACGCCTGACCGTCGGGGCATCAGCCGACCGATTCGCTCGGAAAAGGTCAGGTGGTACCAGGGCCGCGCCGCGTGCTCTCGCGCGCGTTCGGCGACCAGGGCCCGCACCAGGGGGACGGATTCGGCGTTCAGTCCTGCCACGATGTCGATGTCGTCGGCCCACCACGTCCACCACCGGTCGAGGCCCCGCAGCGACGCGGAGATCAGCAGGCTCGCCGCGGCAAGGAAGACGGTGCTGACCCCCGCGAGTCGAGCTGCCTGGAAGGCCAGCGGGAGGTCGCCGACGCACGCTCCGGTTGCGGCCGGGCCGATGACGTTGGCCTCCATCGAACCGGTGAGCAGGTGGACCGTCCACAGGACCAGCGAAGCCCAGCTCGCATCACCCCGGCACGGCACGTAGGACGCGGCCCCCAATCCCACGGTGAGGACGGCCAACAGCACCACCCATTCCCGTTCCAGGAAGCGTGGACGGCCTCGCGCGCCGGCGAAGAAGAACATGGCCAGGCCCCACGCGAGCGCAAGGAAGAACAGGAACCGGTCGTCGTTGGGACCGACCTGCCACCACTCGCCGTTCACCCCCGGATTGATCGCCCAGTCGGGACGCGTCACCGCGGGCACGGCGATCAACACCGTGAGCCCGAGCGCGCACAGGGAGAAGACCCCGGCCAGTCCCCAGCGGACCGCCCGTCGGGCCGGCGACGGTCTGGCTGTGGTGACGGCTGGGGATACGTTCGTCATGGCGAGGTCTTCCTGGCTAGGAGGCATGTCGGCTCACCGGCAGCCGGGCTGGTCCGGCGGCGCGTCCCCGACTACGCGCCGCCACTCCCCGGTGCTGATCGAACCGCCCGCGCCGGCGCACACCTGGGCGGCGACGGCACCGATGTCGAGGTCCCGGACGCTCACCTGCGCGGTGCGCGCGTCGGCGCCGAAGTAGCCCGTGACCAGCGTGTGGCCATCAGGTGCGAACGCGTAGGTGCGGGGCACTGCCTCGAACCCCGGCGGCAGCGGGAGGGCCCCGGCCGGCTGCAGCGTCGTGAGGTCGTAGAGCTGGAGGCTCGAGCGTGTGGGTAATCCGACCAGCCCTCCCGCGCCCACCACCGGAGGATTCCCCTGGACCGAACCGGTGCTGCTGCGCGTGCCCGCTGTCGAGATGCGGGACGCTGCGCCCCGTCCCAGGTCGTTCAGTACATCGACTGTCCCGTCGAGGTGGGACACCAGCACCGTCAGGCCTGCGAACTCCAGCCCGGCGACATTGCTCCCGCCCGCCCACTGTTGTTCGTGGACGACGCTGCCCGTCGCGCTGTCCACCACTCGCAGCGTGGCCGAAGCTGCGCTGCCGTCATCGGGGGAGTACTCCGTGCCGACGAGTGCGAGGTAGTGCCCATCCGCGCTGAACTGGGCGAGCTCATACGTCGCCCCCGGCGGTCCCGGGACGAGCTCTCCCTGCAGGTCGCCGGTTGCCGCCGCCCGGGTCTGCAGCGTTCCATCCGACGTCGCCACCAGGACCGTCCCCCTCGTCGCGACCGCCGCAAGAGGCGTCTGATAGTCGCCTTCATCGCCCACCCCAGGGAGGCCAAGGTTCCAGCGCACCACCCCGGGCGGCAGTCCTTTCGCGACGCCACCGGGCAGCGAACCCAGCACCAGGACGGTGTCGTCATCGACCCAGACGGGCCCGTACAGGGAGCCGAACTGGTCCACGTCGCCCAGGTTCGTGCGGGGTAGCGCTGCCTTGCCTCCCGGCAGGTCTCGTCCGGGCAGCGGAACGATCTCGAGCTCTGCACTGTTGAGTTCCATCACGGCCACGCGTGAACCGTCGGGAGACACGGCCAGTCGCGAGTTCCGGAAGTCGACGGCGTACTCGGGTACCCCACCGACCCCCCGGGGGACCAGGTTCGTGCTGACCGCTCCCCGCCCGGCCTCGCCGAACCGCAGGAAGACGAGCTCGGTGCGCGCGGCCGCGACCGCACGGGTGGGACTCAGGAACTCCATCGCGCCCACGCCGCTGAGTCCGGTGATCCGTGTCGCCGGCACGACGGGCAACGCCTCGTCGGTGCGGTTCACCGGCGCGACGGAAAGGCCCGTGGAGGAGTCGTTCACCAGCACCAGTTCCCCGTCCGGGCTCACCGCCATCCCCAGGGGGTCGGTCAGCTGCACGCCCGCCGTCATCGGGGGACGATTCGTGCCGTGACGGTCGAGCCTCCAGGCCCGGACCGCCTGCCCATTGGTGATCGGCGCGGACAGCAGGAAGTCGGCACGGCTGGACGTGACATACAGGTTCGCGTAGGGCGTCCAGTCCGCACCACCCTCCCGACCGGATTTCCCGGTACGCAGGTCGACGTCGCGCCAGCGTGCGTCGTTGCCCACAAGGCGCAGCGTGTGGTCGTCCAGGAACGCGAGGTGGTCGGTGTACTGGGGGTACACCACCGCACCGTCGGACTTCGGCGACAGCGGGTCCCTTCGGCGGACGGACTCGGTCAGGGTGCCCACGTCGTACACCACGAGGTTCGGGACGGTGTCGTCCCTGACGACGGCGGCCCGTCGTCCCGACGGGGACAGGGCGATCGCCTCGGGCCCGACCAGGCCGGCGCCGCCCGGAAGAACCCGCGTGCCGTTCCCGTCCCACACGGTCACCCCTGCCCGTGTCACGGCGAGCAGGACGGCGCCGTCCATGCTTGCCCGCAGCGTCATCACCGGGGCGGAGTTCGCGAACCGTTGCACCGGTGCTGTGTCACCTGCTCCATCCACCGTGAACACCCGACCGTCGGTAAGCCCCACTGCCACCGTCGACGCGTCCGCGCTGGTCGCGACCGCCGTGATGTCGGCGTCGAAGCTGACGAAGCGGTCCACCAGCAAAGAGGTGAAGGCCGCCTGCAGGAGGGCTTCCCGGGTCGCGGAGGACGCCTCGGTGCGGTAGCCCTGCACGGCAAGGAGCTGCGCCAGCCGCAGGTCGGAGTCGAGGAGTCCCGACCCCGTGCTCGCCAGCTGGCGCGAGCGCAGCGTCACGGCCTGGCGCAGGACATCGTCCCGCTGTTGCACGGCCAGCACGGTGGCGACGATGGAGACCACCAGCAGGAGGGCCAGCAGGCTCACCGCAGACGTGGCAAGTCGCCGCACCCTGCGGTGCTGGGTGAGGTCCTCACCGATCAGCTCGTCGCGGGGAATCCCCCGGATGGGCGCGGACAGGTCGGCCATGGCGGCAGCGAACCGGGGATCGGCCGCCGGGTCGGGGGAGTCATGCACCCAGCGCACGTCGAGCCAGCGGGGCTCCTCAGCGAAGGCCCCGCGCAGGCACGGTGGCACGGCGCTGTCGGCGCTGAACCGGTTGCCGGCATCGTCCCAGGCCAGCTCGCCGGCATCCTGCACGAGCAGGATCGAACTGGCACCCTTGTGTTCGATCCACCACGCGACCTCTTTCTCGACATACTCCGAAGCCCTGGCTGCCGGGCTGAGCAGGACGACCAGGTGCCCGGCCGCGGTGAGGCCATCGGTGATCGCCGACCACAACGCCGGGTTGGTCGACATCGCCGCGTCGTCCCGGAAGACCCGGACGGCACGCCGCTGGTTCCAGGGACGAGCAAAGCGCTGGAGCCCCCGCTGGACTGCGACGGCCGTCCGCTCGGAATCGGAGCGCGCGTAGGAGATGAAGGCGTCCCACGCTGTGGCCATGCTGCATTCTCGTCCCGTGGGTCGCCTCCGTCCCAGACCCTGACCGGGGCAGTTGTTGCTCATGGCGTCGCGGCCCGCCGACCACCAGACTGAACCTCACTGTGGGACGACTTCGGCGCGCTGGCCGATGACTGAGGGGGAGAGATGGATCAGACCTCGGTCGACCCGATCGACCGCATCCGGTTCCCGGTCGACCCGTGGAGCCTGCGTGAGACCCGGTATGACGCTCGGGATCTTGGCCTCACCGAGAGCCTGTTCGCTGTCGGCAACGGCTACCTCGGGCTGCGGGGGAACGTGGAGGAGGGCCGTGACGCCTTCGCCCACGGGACGTTCATCAACGGCTTCCACGAGGTGTGGCCGATCCACCACGCCGAGGAGGCCTACGGCTTCGCGAAGGTCGGCCAGACCATCATCAACGCCCCCGACGCCAAGATCATGCGGCTCTATGTCGACGACGAGCCGCTCTTGCTCACGGTGGCCGACCTCGAGCACTACGAGCGAAGCCTCTCCTTCCGAGACGGTGTGCTCACAAGGGAGCTGATCTGGCGAACGCCGTCGGGCAAGCGGGTGCACCTGCGCTCCCGCCGCATGGTGACCTTCGCCGAACGGCACCTTGCGGTGATGGACTACGAGATCACCATGCTCGATGCCGCCGCGCCGGTGGTCGTGAGCTGCCAGCTGCTCAACCGGCAGGACGGCGAGGACGAACTCCACGTCAGGTCCGCTGCCATGGGGGCAGGGACGGACCCGCGCCGTGCGGCGAAGCTCCGGGGCCGGGTGCTGCAGCCGGTGTCCAAGTGGGAGGGCGACGGGCGTTCGGTGCTCTGCTATCGGGTCGCCGAGTCGCGCATGACGCTGGCCGTTGCTGCCGACCACACCATCGAGACCAGCGACGACAACGAGGTGCTCACCCAGATTGAGGACGACGTCGCCAAGCACGTGTACCGGATCCGGGCGACCCCCGGCGTGACCACCCGGATCACCAAGACCGTGAGCTATCACACCTCCCGCGGCGTCCCGCCCCTGGAACTGGTGGACCGCTGCCGTCGCACCCTCGACCGCGCGAGGGACACCGGCATCGCGGAGATCTTCGCCCAGCAGCGCGAATGGCTCGATGACTTCTGGGAGCGCAGCGACGTCGAGGTCGGGGGCCAACCGGCCCTCCAGCAGGCCGTCCGGTGGAACCTCTTCCAGCTGATCCAGGCGGCCGCCCGGGCCGAGGGCTCCGGTATCGCAGCGAAGGGTGTCACGGGCTCCGGCTACGACGGGCACTACTTCTGGGACACCGAGATCTACGTGCTGCCGTTCCTCACGTACACCTCGCCGGCTCTGGCGCGCAACGCGCTGCGCTTCCGCTACACCATGCTGGACGCTGCGCGCCGGCGCGCCGTCGACCTCAACCAGCGCGGTGCGCTGTACCCGTGGCGCACGATCAACGGTGAGGAAGCCTCGGCCTACTACGCTGCCGGGACGGCGCAGTATCACATCGACGGCGACATCGCGCATGCCCTGACCCAGTACATCGCAGCCAGTGACGACCGTGCGTTCCTGACCCGTGAGGCCATCGACATCCTCGTCGAGACCGCCCGGTTGTGGGCCGACCTGGGCTTCTGGCGCCGGACGGACGGCTCGACCAACGGCGACGACCACTTCCATATCCACGGGGTGACCGGACCCGACGAGTACACCACCGTGGTCAACGACAACCTGTTCACCAATGTGATGGCGCGGGCCAACCTGCGCTCCGCCGTCCGCCACCTCCGGTGGCTGGCCACCAACCTGCCGACCGCCTACGACCAGGTGCTCCAGCGCCTCAGCCTCACCGAGGATGAGATCGCCGAGTTCTCCCGGATCGCTGAAGCCATGCATGTGCCCTATGACGACAGCGTGGGGATCCATCCGCAGGACGACGGCTTCCTCTCGCGGGAACTGTGGGACCTGTCGAACACCCCACCGGAGAACCGCCCGTTGCTCC
This sequence comes from Propionibacteriales bacterium, assembly GCA_038220215.1. Taxonomy (GTDB): domain Bacteria; phylum Actinomycetota; class Actinomycetes; order Propionibacteriales; family Propionibacteriaceae; genus Propionicimonas. The sequence continues at coordinate 2,651 of JBBRIY010000101.1, read as the reverse complement.
TGCACTACCACCCGCTGGTGATCTACCGGCACCAGGTGCTCAAGCAGGCCGACGTGGTGCTGGCCCTCTACCTGCAGGGCGATGAGTTCACGCCGGAGGAGAAGCGCGCCGACTTCGAGTACTACGACCCGCTGACCACCGGCGACTCCACCCTTTCCGCCGTGGTGCAGTCGATCATCGCCGCCGAGGTGGGCTATGCCGACCTGGCCGCCAAGTACTTCATGGCGGCGGCCTATGTCGACCTCGCCGACCTGCACCACAACACCGATGCCGGGGTGCACGTCGCATCGCTCGGCGGGTTGTGGAGCGCGCTGGTCTCCGGCTTCGGCGGGCTGCGCGACTACCTCTCGGTCTGGTCGTTCGACCCACGCCTGCCGGCCGACTGGGATTCCCTGACCTTCCCGCTCACCCTGCAGGGCAATCGCCTGCGGGTGCGGGTGGAACCCGACACGATCACCTTCACCCTCGAGACCGGCGACGCCGACTCGGTGACGGTCACCGTCCAGGGCGCAGAGGTGGTCGTCGCCCGCGGGACGCCGATCACCGTGCCCTGGCTGGGCGGGCCGGAGTTGCGCGGCAGGCCGTCCCTCCACGACATCGAAGGCTCGCTGCGCGAGGACGGCTCGGTGATCCGGGCCACCGTGCCTGACGCGCAGACAAGGGACGACATCAACGACTTCTTCGATTGACCTCAGGGATGCCCCACGTCGGGAACCGTGGCCGGTCATCACCGTGGCAGGGAATGTGGTTGCCGTCGCCGGGGTTGGGCGGGATGTGACGACAATCGGTTTCATCGGGTCCGGCAAGATCGGCTCCCAACTCGCGAGGCTCGCTGTTGCCCGGGGCCATGACGTGGTGCTGAGCAACTCCCGTGGTCCCGAAACGCTCAGTGACCTGGTCGCGGAACTCGGTCCGCACGCCAGGGCCGGCACGCCAGCGGAGGCGGCAGAAGCCGCTGACCTTGCCGTGGTGACCATCCCGCTGCGGGCGATCCAGACCGTCCCGGTGGAAGCGCTGGCCGGCAAGGTCGTGATCGACACCAACAATTACTACCCGGTCCGCGACGGCCAGATCGCCGAGCTCGACTCCGAGGAAACCACCGTTTCAGAGCTGCTGCAGCGACACCTGCCGACCTCGAAGGTGGTCAAGGCGTTCAATCACATCATGTTCTCCCAGCTCACCACCGACGGCCAGCCGGCCGGGACGCCGGGTCGCCGGGCACTGGCCGTTGCCGGTGACGATCCGGACGCGCGGGCAACGGTGGCCCACCTTGTCGACTCGTTCGGCTTCGATGCCGTCGAAGTGTCGCCGCTGTCCGAGGGCTGGCGGTACCAGCGCGACACGCCGGCCTACGTCACGCGGGAGACCGCGGAAACCCTGCGTACCGACCTCGCGGCAGCCAAGCGCTACCGGGACATGTGACTGATGCGGAGCGCTCTCATCTCATCCCGCGTCTGGTGCATTGAATGGTCACCAATGGGTACGTGGTGATGATGGTGAACGGCCGACGAACAGGCGATGATCGTTACATGTTGCACGCCTGCCTTGAGAAGGCACCCCGCGGAGAGCTGGCCTATTGCCTGCAGACGCCGGGCCATCCGGGCACTCATCAGGCCTACGTCAAGGACTCCCTGATCGAGTGGGAGCCCCTGCTGGTGGTCGCCGACCCGGGCTCTTCGACCGTTCGCCCGTCCAGCACCGCCGCCTGACCGCCCCGGGCCACCACGGCCCTGGCACCATCACCGCCGACCAGTCGGCAGTGGGCGCGTCCGGACAAGGCAGTGTGCCGGCAGTTGTCTCAACCGGCACACCTGGTCAGAGGCATGCCCGGGGCAGAACAACTGACGTATGAATTCCTTACCCGCCGAACGCGGCAGCAAGCCGGTACCGGTTGACCATCTGAATCACGCTGACGCGGCGGGACGACCTCGAACCGGGAGGTCGGGAGCTGCTCCGGTGAGGGCGACCTCTGCCGCAATGTCCCGCACGCGGCGATTGAGGTGCTGGCTGGCCCGCTTGAGTTCCTCGAACGCACCGGCCTGGGTGTAGCGACCGCGAGCCATCATGATGCCCATCGCCACCCCGATCTCCCGGTTGCTCTCCAGCGCTCGCTCGAGGCCCACCACCTGGTCATCGAGGAGCTGGTTGAGCAACAGGAGCGAGGCGTAGGAGGCGAAGATCGCGGCGATCGGCAGGTGCTCGGGCCGAAAGCCGTTGACCACGGGGGAGTAGAGGTTCAGGGCTGCGCGGTTGGTCTGGGACAGCATCAGCCGGGTGCTCAGCATGGACCGCACCCCCAGCTGGACGGCTGCGGGGCCGAACCGGGGGAACTGCGGGTCGGCCGAGAGGTCGTTGACCCACACGATGTCGTTCTGCTCCAGGGCCGAGACGCACGGACCCTCGTCGAGGCTGTACTGCACCGCGTCGACCCGCAGGGGCAGCTCGTCGGTCGTGTAGACGGTCTCGGGTTCCCTGCCACGCCGCGACAACGAGATGGCGGCGTGGCCCGCGCCCGGGATGGCCGTCGTCACCAGGTTCATGACGGCGTCCATCTGCAGGGTCCCGTCACCGCCCATCATGCCGCGCAGCAGATCCTGGAACTGGCTGGCCATGACCTCCAGCTCCTGGCCTGCCGACGCGCTTGCTGGTGC
>JBBRIY010000100.1:0-8765 GCA_038220215.1 Propionibacteriales bacterium | reverse complement strand
AGCCGCATCCAGCGCCATGCCTACGACTGGACGCGTCGCCGCTTCGGCCCTCCGGTACGACTGCGTGGGCTCGACGTGATCGGCTCATCACTGGTCGAGACCGGCGTGGTGGACACGGAGAGCTACCTGGACGCCGTGACTGCGCTGGTCGCCGACCCCGGAGTGGGCGGACGGTACTTCGCGCACCGCAGGGAGGATCCCGACAAATTGCGTCGGCTCGCCCAGCGCAGCGGCTTGCGGATCGTGCGTCCCACGGTGCCGCTGGAGGTCGAGCTACGGCGCGGGCCGGTGGCGACGCACCTGGCGAGCTTCCCGTCCTCTGTGGGCTACACGCTGCCGCTGGTACTGGCCGGCGTCGGAACGCGGATCACCGTGCAGCCGTTGCCGGAGGCGATGATCCGTCCGCACGTGACAGCAGGGGCACGGGCGTTCCTCGACCGGATGGCCGACGACATGCGCCGCGCTGCGTCCGATCTCGGTGCGGGCGCCTACGAGCTCACTTCGGCGTGAAGACCGGCAGCAGCCCGTTGAACGTGAGCGTCCAGCCGAGGCCGTGGGCGACGATGTAGCCGACGCCGAGCAGCACGCAGACGATGACGAGGGAGAACATGGTGTAGGCGACCACGCGTCCGAGCGCGTGTGGCTTCAGCACCACCCCGTCGGCGTGGACCTCGGCGTCACCGCCGGAGCCCCAGGCGAGGGCGCGGATCCCGAACGCGAACATGGTGGGCAGTCCGGCGCCGAGCACCAGGCCGACGAGGAGTACCCGCCAGCCGGCGTCGAGGGCCGCAAGGAGCTGGTTCATCGGTGTACCCCTCCGGAAACGGGGACAGGGCTCTCGACCTTGTCGGTATCGCCGGCCCAGTCGTCGTTGACGTTGTGGTGGCCGATCGGGTCGCGCCGCGAATGCCAGCGCATGTACAAGGCAGCGACGCACATGATGGCGAACACGGTCACCGCTCCGGCAGTGCCACCGATGAGGTGACCGATCCACCACATCCCCGCCCCGACAAGACCAGCCAGCGGAAGGGTCGTCAACCAGGCGAGGCCCATGCGGCCGGCGACGCCCCAGCGCACCGCTGCGCCCTTCTTGCCGAGCCCGGAGCCGATGATCGAGCCGGTGGCGACGTGGGTGGTGGACAGCGCGAAGCCGAGCTGGCTCGAGGTCAGAATCACCGCTGCGGACGCGCTCTCCGCTGCCATGCCCTGCGGCGACGAGATCTCCACCAGGCCCTTGCCCATGGTTCGGATGATCCGCCAGCCGCCGATGTAGGTGCCGGAAGCGATCGCGAGGGCGCAGGCGAACTTGACCCACAGCGGGATCTCCGTGGTCGACGTCCAGACACCCCCGGCGATGAGGGCGAGGGTGATGACACCCATCGTCTTCTGGGCGTCATTTGTGCCGTGGGCAAGAGACACCAGCGAGGCCGACCCGATCTGGCCCCAACGGAAGCCTGACTCCTGGTACTTCTTGGCCACTCCGCTGGTTATTCGATAGACGAGCCAGGTGCCGACCATTGCCACGACGATCGCGATGGCCGGTGAGAGGAGGGCGGGGAGGACTACCTTGCCGACGACGCCGTCCAGCTTTGCCCCCTCGCCGACCCACTTCACGCCGCCCCAGCCCATGCTGGCGATGGTGGCGCCTACCAGGCCGCCGAACAGGGCGTGGGAGGAACTGGAGGGCAGGCCCCACAGCCAGGTGAGGATGTTCCAGATGATCGCGCCGGCGAGGCCCGCCATCAGGATCAGCAGGAGGCCATGGCCGCCGTCCGCCATGAGTGAAGCATTCGGCGTGCCGTCAGGGTTCTGGATGCGGATCACCGCGTTGGTGACCGTGATGGCCACCTCGACAGAGAGGAAGGCACCGACCAGATTCAGGATCGCGGAGAGCGTGACGGCAGCTTTCGGTGACAACGCCTTGGTTGCGATCGAAGTAGCCATGGCGTTCGCCGTGTCATGAAACCCGTTGGTGAAATCAAAGGCCAACGCTGTGAGAACAACGAGGGCCAAGAGCATGAACTCAGGGGTCACGGTGATCATGGTACGGGTAAGTCGGCCGCATGTGGAACGCGACAGGTTTCGGTCCACGAGGGGACAGTTGAGCGTCTCATTTCCCGGTGGAGGGCCTCGCTGGTGCCCGGACGGCCGTGCCGGAGCTGAGGGTTGACCGCATAGGATGAGGGCTTGTGAGTTCGCGCATCCTTGCCGCCGTCGCCTGGCCGTACGCCAACGGCCCGCGGCACATCGGCCATGTTTCCGGCTTCGGCGTCCCGTCCGACGTCTTCTCCCGCTACCAGCGGATGGTCGGCAACGACGTCCTCATGGTGTCCGGGACAGACGAGCACGGCACCGCCATCCAGGTGCAGGCCGACAAGGAGGGACTGACCCCGCAGGAGACGGCCGACAAGTACCACCGCGTGATCGCGGAGGACCTGCAGGCGCTGGGCTGCTCCTACGACCTGTACACGCGGACGACGACGCTGAACCACACGGTGGTCGTCCAGGAGCTGTTCCGGACGCTGCACGACAACGGCTACGTGGTCGCGCAGACCGAGATGGGCGCGATCTCGCCGTCCACCGGGCGCACGCTGCCCGACCGTTACATCGAGGGCACCTGCCCGCACTGTGGTTATGAGGGTGCCCGCGGCGACCAGTGCGACAACTGCGGCCGCCAGCTCGACCCGGTCGACTTGATCAACCCGAAGTCGAAGATCAACGGGGAGACCCCCAACTTCGTCGAGACCGAGCACTTCTTCCTCGACCTGCCGGCGCTGGCGGGGGCCCTGGGGGAGTGGCTGGCCACCCGCACCGACTGGCGTCCGAACGTGATGAAGTTCAGCCTGAACCTGCTCAAGGAGCTGCGTCCCCGGGCGATCACCCGCGACCTCGAATGGGGTGTGCCGATCCCCCTCGAGGGCTGGGAGGACGCCCCGATGAAGCGGATCTACGTCTGGTTCGACGCCGTCATCGGCTACCTGTCCGCTTCGGTGGAGTGGGCCCGCCGCTCCGGCGACCCGGACGCGTGGAAGCTGTGGTGGCAGGACGACGCCGCCAAGGCGTACTACTTCATGGGCAAGGACAACATCACCTTCCATTCGGTGATCTGGCCGGCCATCCTGCTCGGAGCCAACGGCGACGGCGAGCGCGGCGGGCGGGGGAGCGCGTACTCGCCCCTGAACCTGCCGACCGAGGTGGTGTCGAGTGAGTACCTGACCATGTCGGGCTCCAAGCTGGCGTCATCGCGTGGCCACGTGATCTACGTCCGCGACTTCCTGCGCGAGTTCGGACCGGACTCGCTGCGCTACTTCATCGCTGTCGCCGGGCCCGAGAACCAGGACAGCGACTTCACCTGGGACGAGTTCGTCCGCCGGAACAACTACGAGCTGGCCAACGAGTGGGGCAACCTCGTGAACCGCTCAATTTCGATGGCGCACAAGAACAACGGCGAGATTCCCGCTGCCGGCGAACTCACCGACACCGATCGTGAACTGCTCGCCGCGTCGGTTGCCGCGTTCGACGTCGTCGGTGAGCTGTGGGGACGCTGCCGCTTCAAGCAGGCCACCGGCGAGGCGATGCGCGTTGTGGGGATGGCCAACAAGTACATCTCCGATATGGAGCCCTGGAAGCTGAAGGACGATCCGGCCCGTCGAGACACCGTGCTGCACGTGGCGCTCCAGGTGGTGCAGGACTGCAACACCCTGCTCACCCCGCTGCTGCCGCACTCCGCCCAGAAGGTGTTCGAGGCGCTGGGCGGCGAGGGGATCTGGGCCGCGCAGCCCGAGCTCCGTACGGTCAGCGAGGACGGCGGCCCCGACTACCTGGTGCTGCAGGGCGACTACGTCAACCAGCAGGCGAGCTGGAATTCCCGTCCGCTACTGGTCGGCCGCCCCCTCGTGAAGCCGACCCCGCTGTTCACGAAGCTGGACGACGCCCTCGGACAGACCGGCCCCACCTGGGCCCCGATCGCCTGATCGGCCCTTTTCCCACCGACGGCGGCACCCGGCGGCCCGCCCGTGCGCCCCCACCCTCACAAGGTGTGACTTTCTCGTCGATGACGGCTAATCAGTCACAGCTAAGTGACGGGTGGTGAGGGTGTGGATGGGACGCGGGTTTTCCACAGGCCTGAAGGTGTGCCGATCGAACAGCGTCAGCGCTGCCGAAGATCTGTCCGTGCACAGTCGACGGGATGTCAGCCAGCCCCTGCGCGGGCTGATCGAGGCGCAATCCGGGATTCTCACCGCCGAGCAGGCACTGAAACTGGGCCTCGGCTACCCGGGTCTGCGTCGGCTGGTTGATCAGGGTCACTGGGTGAGGCTGGAGAATGGCCTCTTCGACACAACGCCACTGCTCGGAGGGCTCGAGAAGAGTGCATGGGCGGCATACCTGGCTGCCGGTGAGGGTTCGGCGGTCGGCGGTGAGGCCGCCCTTCAACTGCACGGGCTTGACCGGAAGGTCAATCAGATCGAGGTGTGGGTGCCACCCGACCGACAGCCCACATCATTGCCAGGCGTCCGCATGCGTCGGGACGGTCTAGGCCGACTCTCCGGACGGACCGGCCTGCTCTCCCGTATCCGCGCCGTCGACGCACTCGTCGATGTGGGTCAAAGGCTGCCCACCGACCATTTGGTGGGTCTTCTCACAGACGCTCTTCGGCAGCGATTGACAACCGTTTCGGCCGTGGCCGCGACAGTCGAGTCGCGCGGACGCGTCCGCAACCGGAGGCGGTTCGAACTTGTCCTCGGCGATCTGGCCGGGATCGAGAGCCCGTTGGAATTCGCGTACCGACGCGACGTGGAGCGCGCTCACGACCTGCCCGCCCCCAGCCGGCAGGTGTCGGTGACACGCGGCACGCGAAGTGACGTCTACTACGAGGAGTACCGCCTGCTCATTGAGCTCGACGGCCGAGTCGGACACAACGATGGATCCGGCGCCTTCCGCGATCTCAAGAGGGACAACGTCCATGCTGCCCTGAACCTGAGAACCTTCCGCTACGGCAGTGTCGATGTTCGGGGCAAGCCATGTGAGGTGGCCGCACAGGTTGCTCAAGCGCTCCTTGATCGTGGATGGGCAGGCCCCTATCGGGGCTGTCCTCGCTGCCGCAACTCCCTCTCGATCACAAGCTGGGGCTAATTCGCCGATGTCGGCGAAAAAGTCACAGTTTGTGGTGAGGGTAGCGGTCAGGCGGGGGTGGGCGGTGAGGGCTGGAGGTGGGCTATTGCCTTGCGCATGCTCATCGGGGTGAAGCCGGCGGCCAGAGCCTTGCGCCTCAGTGACCCCTGGGATCGCCAGAGGGCCGCTCCTCTGCGGAGCAGGATCAGGGGCGGCTTACGCTTCTTGGCGAGGTCGCGCCGCAGGCGCAGCCAGAACACGACGGCTCCGGGACGGTCGATGTAGGTCGCTTCAGTGGCGAGACCGGCCCGCCGGCAGACAGCGAGGAAGTCAATCGCGAAGATGCCCTCAGCAGTGAGGCAGGTCGCGCCGTCGAGGCTGAGCAGGTGGCTTCCCGTACGGCGACTATCCGAGATCGAGTAGGTCGGCACTTCGACCTGTCCATAGGTCACCAGCGCCGTGAGGGCGGAAAGGGCGCTGTCGGCATCCCAGGACCGGGGATCGTCCCAGTCGATGATCCCGATGGGGGAGCGCGGCAGGTCGGGGTGGTCGGCGTCGAAGTAAAAGTCGTCCAGCCGCAGGGCAGGGCAGCCGGTGACGTGCGCCAGCCGGGACTTGCCACTGCCGGACGGCCCGGCGATCAGCACCAGCCGCGGCGACCCGGTACTCACAGGCCCAACGCTGCGGTCATGTCCACCCGCGCCCGCGCCATCGACGCACTGGCCCGGCTTCGCGCAGCGGCCAGGTCGCCACTCTCATCGACGCCGAGTTTCACCTGCAGGTAGCACTTCAGTTTCGGCTCCGTCCCGGACGGACGCACGACAACACGCACCGAGCCGCCCTCGAACAGCATGCCGTCGGTCGGTGGGAGGTCGGCGCTCCCGGTGGCCAGGTCGAGCGCTCTCACGGCCTCCCCAGCGAGCTCGGGCGGCGGGGAGTTCCGCACGCGCGCCATCGCCTCAGCGATCAGCTGCAGATCGGACACCCGGAACGCCAGCTGCGAGGTCAGGTGCAGACCATAGGTGCGCGCGATCTCGTCCAGCCGGTCGGCGATCGTCTGCCCGGACGCCTTGAGCCCGGCGGCGAGGGTGAGCACCCGCACCAGCGTGGTGATCCCGTCCTTGTCAGGGACGGCGGTCGCATCGGTGCAGTAACCGATGGCCTCCTCATAGCCGAATGCCAGGTCGGGCACCCGGCCGATCCACTTGAAGCCGGTCAGCGTCGTCGTGAACCGACGCCCGTGAGCGGCGGCCATCGTGCCGAGCAGCGTGCTGGACACCACCGAGCACGCGTACGTGCCGGCCACCCCGCGACGCAGCGTGTCATCGGCCAGCAGGGTGCCGAGCTCGTCGCCGGACAGCATCCGCCAGTCCCCACCGATCACCGCAGCAACGGCGCATCGGTCGGCGTCCGGATCGTTCGCGATTGCCACATCGGCTTCGGTCTCCCGCGCGAGGGTGAGCGTCAGGTCCATCGCGCCCGGTTCTTCCGGGTTGGGGAACGGGATCGTCGGGAAGGCAGGGTCGGGCGCGATCTGCTCACTCACCCGGTGCGGCTGGGGGAAACCGGTGGCCTCCACAACCTGGTCGACCACTGCTGCCCCGACCCCGTGCATTGCCGTGTAGACCCAGGTGATCTCGCGCGGCGCCTCTGCCGGCACAAGGGACGCAGCCCGCGCGGCATAGGCGTCCACGAGCTCGTCGCCGACCAGCGGGAAGTCGTCGCTGCGGGCGATGTCGGCCAGCGGTGCCGCCGCCACCCTCGCGATCCGGGTGGCGATGTCGGTGTCCGCAGGGGGGACGATCTGCGAGCCGTCACCCAGGTAGACCTTGTAGCCGTTGTCCTGCGGCGGGTTGTGGGAAGCGGTCACGACCACCCCGGCAACGCACTCGAAGTGCCTGATGCCGAACGCCACCACAGGCGTCGGGAGCGCCCGGGAGCACAACAGCGGCTGGAGACCGGCGCCGGCGAGGATCTCCGCCGTGTCGGCGGCGAAGATGTCGGAGTTGTACCGGGCGTCGTAGCCGACGACCACCCGGCCACCGGAGAAGCCGGACTCCACCAGGTAGGCAGCGAGCCCGGCAGCAGCCTGGCCGACCACGATGCGGTTCATCCGTGCCGGGCCGGCCCCGAGTGCGCCACGAAGACCGGCCGTGCCGAAGGTCAGCGGTCCGGCGAAGGCGTCGACCAGCTCTGCCTCCGCAGCGGCGTCGCCACCATCGGCCCGGGCCAGCAGGTCATCCAGGGCTGCACCCGTTGCCACGTCCGGGTCCTGGTCGCGCCAGGCGATGAGCTGTGCGCGGAGCGTCTCGTCGATCATGGCGTGCAGTTCAGAGTCGCTCGAGGAGCCCGGCGAGGAGGCCACGCAGGCGGGGTGCCGCAGCCTTGCCGGCGGCGATCACCTCGGCATGCTCGAGCGGGGTGGGGGAGATCCCGGCTGCGGCGTTGGTGACGAGCGAGATGCCGAGCACGTCCATGCCCGCCTCGCGCGCGGCGATGGTTTCCAGCGTCGTCGACATGCCCACCAGGTCGCCGCCGATGGCCTTGGCCATTCTCACCTCAGCGGGGGTCTCGTACTGCGGCCCGCGGAACTGCACGTAGACGCCTTCGTCCAGCGTGGGGTCAACCTCGCGGGCGAGCGCCCGCAGGTGGGGCGCGTAGGCATCGGTCATGTCGATGAAGGTCGCACCCTCCAGGGGCGTGGCAGAGGTCAGGTTGATGTGATCGCGGATCAGCACCGGCGTTCCCGGGGTCCACGCGGGGTTCAGCCCGCCGCACCCGTTGGTGAGCACGATGGTCCTCGCGCCAGCAGCAGCCGCCGTGCGAACTCCATGGACGACGGGGGCGACGCCGCGTCCCTCGTAGAAGTGGGTCCGTCCGGTGAACAGCGCGGCCGTCCGACCGGTGCCGGTGCGGATCAGAACCAACTCACCGCCGTGGCCGACGACGACCGGCTTGGCGAAACCCGGCAGGTCGGCCAGGTCGCACTCGCCGATCGCCTCCCCGAGTCCGGACGAGGCCCCCGACCAGCCAGAACCAAGCACGAGGGCGACGTCGATCGACGCGACGCCGAAGCGGGCAAGGATGGTTCGGGCGGCCTGGTGGGCCAGGGTCTTGGGATCGGTCTCGGCGCTCACCCGATGACTATAACGAGCGTGTCTGCTCCGAGTCAGCGGGATCCTCGTCGCCATCGTCGTCCTCGTCATCCTCGACGACGTGGTAGCTCGTGAAGCGGCGACGCGGCAACCGCCGGATGGTCACCAGCAGACCGGCGAACAGCCCGATCCAGACCAGCAACTGGCCGATGTGGACGAACTCGCGCGGCCCGGGCAGGTAGGCCCACATCATCATCAGCAGGCCGAGTGCGATGAACCCGAGACCGGTCAGCAGCACCACCTGTGTCCGGCGTCCCAGCGGACGCACGGCCCGCTGGTCGAGGATGACGATGCCGACGGCGACGGCGAACGACAGCGGCAGGGACGACAGCTCAAGCAGGACGGTCTGGACGGCGTTGCCCTCGGGGTAGCCGATCACCACCATGGCGACGCTGAGGATCACGCCGGCGACGGCCAGGGCGGGGAGGAGGACGGTGCGCAACACGGGTTGAGGATAAAGCTTCCCGGGCGTGGACCATTGCTCCCGGGCCGGTCGCA
>JBBRIY010000099.1:0-8772 GCA_038220215.1 Propionibacteriales bacterium | reverse complement strand
TCGATCTCGGTGAGGGCGTAGGACGCGAGGCTCTTCTGGTTCTGGATGCTCTCCGCGCCGGTGGCGTCAAGGTTGCCCAGCACAACGATGTTCTCGTCGTTGAACAGCGTGGCCGGCTCGGTGTAGTTGAAGCTGCCGGCGATGACAAGCTGCTCGTCGATGACCATCAGCTTGTGGTGGAGCTTGCGCACGTCCGTCCCCGGCTTGTTCATGAACAGCTCCACGCCGGCAGCCTTCAACGCCTGGGTCGGTGCCCAGGCCTGTGCGCCCTGGCCGCGATCGAGCACCCCACGGATCCGGATCGGCGGATCGATCTGGGCCAGGCGCAGCATGGTGTCGTCGATGCCAGAGGTGTTCGAGAACGTGAACATGGCGAAGTCGATGCTGCTCGTGGCCTTCAGCATCTGCTTCATGACCTCCATCTCGGGTCCATGCCGCGGCGCGAACAGCGGCTTGACCCTCACCCGGCCGAGGTTGAACTCCCGCGGACGCGATTCGACACGTTCGTGCAGGTCACCGAACGTGCCCGAACGGAGTCGCTCGAACTCCTCCAGGTACTGGGTCGCAGCGGTGGCCCCGTGCAGCACGACGACGTGATTGAGGTTGTTGCCGCGCCCGTCGGTGTTGTGGCCGGTATCGGTGAGGGTGAAGTTCGTGGAGCCGGTGAGTACGGCGGAGTTCGGCTCGCCGGCATCGCGAACGATGAACTTCTGGTGGAAGATCCGAGGGTTGAGGTCGAGGATCACGTCCACGCGCGCCCTCAGGAAAGCGTTCAGGATCTGCCGGTTGCCTTCATTGGTGCCGCTCATCCCCAGCACCACCCACGGGTCGGGGCGGGCGGTCTCCTCCACCAGGTAGTCGCCCTCCAGGATCACCCGTACCCGCACACCGCGTTGCTTGGCTGCGATGATCCGGCGCGCGATCGATTCGGAGTCGATCTCCTGCACCGCGATCGCGAGGGAGTCGGTGGATGCGTCGATGAAAGACCCGACCACCGCGTCCAGGTCGTCCGGCGCACCCAGCACCACAGGACCCAGGTACAACTCGATGCCGCCGACCCTGATCATTCCGACACGCTTCCGAAAGCAGACCGAACACCATCGTCCCGCCTCCACCGCAGCGCGGCAAGGGTGGGCGCCGCACCACATCAGCTAGCCTGAGCCGACTCCCACGTCCTGTCAGTCGTGGAGTGATCCTTGAGTTGAGGCACCAATGGCAGCTCGATCCACCACCCCTCCCCCGCGGACGATCGACACCTACTACCGGCTCGGCGAGATCGCGATCTTCGTCGTCTTCGTAGTTGCCTGCGCTGTGCGCGCCGCTCCGACCCTCCGGGACCATTGGGCGGAGTACAGTTTCCTCTTCCTCTGCGCCGCCGGGTCCCAGGCCTTCCGGATCCGCGTCTCAGCCGTTGACGACAAGGTCGCCTTCGGCATGGCCGCCGCCATCCTCGGGCTTGCCCTGCCGTCGACGGACATGCTGACCACGGTACTGATCTGGGTTCTCGGGTTGACCCTCGGCGCGGCCGTCACGTACCGGGACATGGCGACGGGGGCGCGGATCGGTGGGCGCCAGGTACTGGTCGGCCTCGCCTACGCCTCCATCGTCAACGTGAGCTCCGGGTGGGGCGCCCCATTGCCAGTGGGCATCGTTGTCGCCACCGTCGCCTACATCGCCGTGTCCCTGTTGCTGTGGCGGCTGCCTTCGATCCTGCTGGACGACGACGTGGTCGCCAGCCACTTCATCCCGCAGCGGATCCTGCTCGTCTTCCTGCTCAACGCGATCATTCCGATCATCACTCACGTCGCGGAGCCGGTGGCCTTCGGGTTCATCCTCAGTGACGCGGCACGGATGAAGCTGATCATGGACCTGACCGTGACCACGGCCTTCTTCTCCGTGATCGCACTGATCCTGTACGGAAACGACGCCCGCTACCGCCTGGACGGCGTCATTCGTACGGCGACCGCACTGCCCTGGCCGGACGACCCCGACCCGCTGCAGCAGATGAAGGACTTCGCGGCCGACACCCTCAAGGTGGACCGCCTCGAAATCCGCACCACGCCGCCGCGATCGAGGTTCGAGATCGGCACGTCGTTCCGTACCCATTCGGGCGAGGAGCGCTACCTGATCGCGCTCCGCAACCCTGGCCGCTCGCCGTTGCTCGACCGTGACCAGGAGGCGCTCAGCGCAATAGCGCACATCGGCCAGGAGACGTTGCGGGTCCGGGGCGAGGCCAACGAGCTCCGCACCGAGGCCAACACCGATCCGCTCACCGGCCTGTTCAACTATCGGGGCTTCCAGCTGGCCATCGACGACGTCCGGCTTCGTCGCCGTGACCTCGGTGGGGTCGCGGTGGTCTACATCGACCTGGACGGCTTCAAGCTGGTCAACGACCGGTACGGCCATGACACCGGCAACCATGTGCTGCGCGAGGTCGCCCACCGGCTCCAGGAGACTGTCCGGCCGCGTGACACCGTGGCGCGGGTGGGCGGGGACGAGTTCGTCATCCTGCTGCGTGACATCAAGGATCAAGGTCACGCCGAGCAGGTGGCCCACCGCATCCTCGCCTCGGCCAGCGCCCCGGTGGCGCTGATCGCCCAGGAGTTGCCGATCAAGCTGTCCGCAGGCGTCTCGTTCTCCGACGATCAGAACGAGAGCCTGGAAAGCCTGGTCACCGCGGCCGATTCGCTGATGTACGCCAAGCGCGGGCATCGTCCCGCGAAGGGCGACGACACCACCAGCGCGGCCATCGGGGGTGCCTACAACTCTCTCAGCAAGCGCGCCGGCGCCATCGCGGAGCTCATCACGGGCAGGCAGCTGACCGTGGAATACCAGCCCATCGTGGACGCGGCGAAAGGGACGGTCGTGGCGATCGAGGCCCTCGTCCGCGGCACTCACGCCGCATACGGGGTCATCGAACCGTCCCTGCTGGTGCATGAGGCGAAGCGCCTTGACCTCCTCGACCTGTTGACCGAACAGGTCCTCGACCAGTCCTTCGCCGACTACCCCCGCATCACCCGAGCCATTCCCAGCGTGCAGGACGTTCACGTCAACGTCGATCTCGGGCAGCTGCACCGCGACCAGAACCAGGAGCGACTCCAGCGGCTCTGCGCCCAGCACCCTGACGTCAAGCTGACGGTCGAGATGACGGAGAACTCGCTCAACCTCGCTGGCGAGGACCTCCTGGCCAAGCTGGGCGAACTACGGGCGTCGGGCATCAAGCTGGCCCTCGACGACTTCGGGCAGGGCTACTCCACCATCCTCTCCATCGTGGAATTCCCGTTCGACGTGCTCAAGATCGATCGATCGCTGATCGCCAACATCACCACCTCGAGCAAATCGGCCCATGTGATCCGGTCCATGGCGCGGCTCTGCCGCAGCCTGCACGTCACGATGATCGTCGAAGGCGTTGAACGCACCGACGAGCGCGACGCCCTGTTGCGCCTCGGCGCCCGGCAGATGCAGGGCTTCCTGTTCTCACAGTCCCTCAGCGCCGACGCCCTCTGCGAGCGGTACGCCGGGAAGAACTCCCCGTAACGGCGCTACTTCGCGAGTGCCTTGCGGATCTCTTCCTGGCTGAGTGCCGCCCACGGCGAGCCGCCGGGGTCGACGATGCTCGACTCCGGGCTGGTGCCGGTGTTCCACCAGCGGGCCTGGAAGGCGGCACCCTTGTAGAGCACCCGCGTGCCAGCCGGGTAGGCCACATCGGGCTTCCAGGCCGGATAGAAGTTGGCAGGCAGCGTCGGCACCGGCACCGGTGTCTCACCCGGCAGGACCGGCCCGATCAGCCGCCAGGGGGTCTGGTCCTCCTGCAGGACGGGGTTGTCCGGCACGTCACCGCGGGTCCACCACTTGGCCTCGTACACATTGCCGCGCAGCACGATCTTGGTGCCGGCCGGGTAGGACGACAGCTCGTTCCAGATCGGGTACGGACTTGTCGCCGGGTCATCGTCGACGGCGGAAGCCGTGCTCCACGGCTCGGGCGTCGTGACCGAGCCGGCGGCCTGCGCCGGGTTGCCGGTGAAGTCGTGCGCGAGGGCCGCTGCGAACCGCTGGCTGCCCTGCGCGAAGCCGCTGCACGAATCGTTCACCCGAGTGATGTCGGGATAGTTGACGCTGCAGGGCTTGTCCCGGTTCATCGACCACACCGACATGCGTCCCACACCTGTCTGCAGCGCGAAGGTGTTGAGGTCGGCCGCGTCCTGCAGGGTGAAGATCTGGCCGCGCTGGTCGTTCTGGCCGAGCATCGGCGTCGCACCGACCTTCCGCCACAGCGACTGGGCGCCCAACCGGGTGTCCGCAGTGTTGTACAGGACGCCGAGCTGGCGCTGCGTGCTGGTCAGGGCTGCGATCGACGCCGCTGCCATCGACTGGCCCTCGGCGCGGGTGTCGCCGAAGTTCATCGTCATGGCGTTCACTCCCGCGAGGTCCACCCCGGCCTTGAGGAAGGTGGCGACCGCGGTGGTGCCGTCCTCAGACAGCCCGGTCGTGATGACGGGGAGCGTCAGCCAGACGGCAAGGTTGCTGCCCTTGGCCCGGTAGTCCTTCTGCAGCTGCGCGACAGCATTCGCACGCCGCTCGCCGCTGGCGGTGTCGGTGAGGCCTGCACCCTCCAGGTCGAGGTCGATCGTGTCGAGGCGGTAGCGGTCGATGACCGCAGCGTAGGCACGCGACAGTTCGCCGACGCTCGCGCAGTCCAGCGCCAGTTCGTCGTTGAGCAGTCCGCCGAAGGACACGACGACATTCCTGCCCTGGTCGCGGACGCGGGCGATGCGCCGGTCCAGGTCGAGGTCAGTGGACGCCTGGTCGAGGCTGTAGGCGCCGCCCCAGGTGGGAGTACACGTCTTGTCCTTTGCCGCGACGATGAAGGCGAGGACGGCGTTCTGGCTGCCGGGGTCCGTCGCGGTTTCGAAGGCGTAGGACGGGGTGGCGGTCACGTCGACGTAGCCGCCGAACCACGGGTTGCCTTCCACCTTCGCCTGCGCGGTGTCGCGCCACCAACCGAAGCCGACGGAGAGGCCGAGGCCGATGAGGGCGACCACCAACGCGAGAATGGTGAGCCTCAACCACGAGAATCGGCGGCCCGGAAAGCGTGTCGACATGACAACTCCGTACTGGCGGGAACGGGGGGTGGGGTCGCTCATGCCACCTGCGTGGGCTCTTGGACGGAGACGTGAGCGGATCAGTCACCCCATGGTACGGTACGGATCGGTACTGGTGTGCCACCCCCCACCGTCCCCCGTCCTCCGAGGGAACCCCACAAACGAGGCAACTTCATGAGTGCCAGCGCAGAAACCGCCACCGCGTCCACTCAGCCGGATGTCCGACGCCGCCAATGGGGCGCCGAACGTCAGCCTGAACCACTCGCGATCATCCACTCGCGCCCGACCGTGATGAAGGTCGCAATGGGCCGCGTCGCCATCGTCGTCACCCTGCTCGCCTGGGCGATGTACGTGATCACGACGGTGATCCGGGAGTTCATCGACAACCGGCAGCTCGACTTCCGCTTCGCAGCCGAAGCTGTCGGCTACCTGGTGGTGGTCACGTCGCTGACCTTCTCCGCCCTGATGTACCTGATCGCCCGGCAGGGTGCGTTGTACCGCTTCCGCGACCACACGCGTGTGCCGCGGGCAGTGATCGATCGCCACTTCCCCGCCGACTACGACCACGGCGTCACCGTGCTGGTGCCGTCCTACATCGAGGAGTTGCAGGTCGTCCGCAAGACCCTCTGGTCGGCGGCGCTGCAGGAGTTCGGTGACCTGCGCCTCGTGCTCCTGATCGACGACCCGCCGTACCCCGGCGACCCGCAGCGCCAGGCAGAGCTCGAGGTCACGCGTCAGATTCCTGCCGAGATCGAACGGGCCCTTGCACCGATCGCGGCGCGCTTCGCGACCTTCGCCGCCCACCAGTCCCGCCGTCTGGACGGGCGTGGCGGCCAGGGCGTCACGCCGAATGACGTCCGCCTGCTCGCAGAGGAGTACGAGGCGGCAGCCCTGTGGCTGGAGGAGATGGCCGACGCCTGGCCCATCGCCGACCACACCGACGTCTTCTTCGCAGAGCAGGTGCTGATCGGCCTCGCCAACGAGTTCCGGCTCAACCTCCTGGCTCTCAATGCCGCCGTCCAGCAGCGCGACGCTCCCGACAAGGTGCGCATGTCCGAACTGGCCCGCCGCCTGGTCTGGACGTTCACCGCCAAGCTCGACGGCTTCGAGCGCAAGACGTTCGCCTCGCTCTCGCACGAAGCCAACAAGGCCATGAACCTCAACGCCTACATCGGGCTGATGGGGCACCGCTGGAAGAAGGTCGACACCACGGCGGGAGTCGTGCTCCTTGAGGCAGCACCGGAGGAGCCCGCCGACCTGGAGATCCCCGCAACGGAATACCTGCTCACCCTGGACGCGGACTCCATGCTGTTGCGCGACTACTGCCTGCGACTGGTCGAGTTCCTCGAGCAGGAGGGCAACGAGCGGGTCGCTGTCACGCAGACGCCCTACTCGGCCTACCGGGGTGCGCCGACGCGAATTGAACGCATCGCCGGCGCGACCACCGACATCCAGCACATCCTCCACCAGGGGCTGAGCTACTACAACGCCACCTTCTGGGTCGGCGCGAACGCCGTCATCCGCATGCGGGCCCTCGACGACATCTGTGAGGTCGAGACGGTCGGTGGCTTCCCGATCAAGACCTACATCCAGGACCGCACGGTGATCGAGGACACCGAGTCCTCCATCGACATCGGCACGCACGGCTGGACGCTGGTCAACTATCCCGAGCGCCTCAGCTACAGCTCCACCCCACCGGACTTCGGGTCCCTGATCGTCCAGCGTCGCCGCTGGGCCAACGGTGGGCTGCTGATCCTGCCGAAGTTCGCAGCGCAACTGAGCGAACGTCGCCGCAAGAACGAGCGCATCCTCTGGCGTGAGACGACGCTGCGGGTCAACTACATGGCCTCGATCTCCTGGGCAAGCTTCGGCCTGATCTTCCTCCTGGCCTACCCGTACGACGGACGCCTGCTGAGCCCATGGGTGTTCCTCGCCGCAGTGCCGTACTTCACGATGATGGCCGTGGACCTGCGCTACAGCGGGTACAGCGCGGTCGACATCTTCCGCATCTACGGCTTCAACCTCGTACTGCTGCCGATCAACCTCGCCGGCGTGCTGAAGTCGATGCAGCAGGCGCTGACCGGGGAGAAGATCCCCTTCGCGCGCACCCCGAAGGTGTCCGGACGCACCGCAGCGCCGGGCTTCTACGTGCTGGTGCCGATCCTGATCGTCGCGTTCTCGGCGTTCACGTTCTACCGGGACTTCACTGCCCAGAACTGGGGCAACGCAGCCTTCGCATTGTTCAACGCGCTCCTCTGCGCCTGGGCAATCGTTGCCTACATCGGCGTGGGAAATGCCATCGCCGACATGGGCCTCGGGGTATTGAACTGGCTATGGGTCGACGAGAAGCAGAAGCCAAAGCCGCGCGTCATCGATCCTGCCGCACCGGTGAACTGGGAAGGGTTGCTGTACTACGGTGACCGACGCCTCGCACGGGACGTCCGCCGTGACCGTGACCGCAGAAGGCGCGCAGCCGGGCGCTGAACGATGCAGGGTTCTGCCATTGGCCCACCGGCGTTCACCGAGCTGTCATACCGGCGAGCTACTGTGGAAGCACATGAATACACAAAACATGGCGGTATGGAGGCCGTCGGTGGTAGCACTCGATATTGACGGGACGCTCGTCGATCACGAGGGAGTGCTACCCGAAAAGGTACGCCGGTCAGTCCGGCGAGTAGTGGCGGCCGGGGTTCCGGTTGTCCTCACGACGGGACGCAGTTGGCATTCCACGCGTCCGGTCTTCGAACAGCTCGGGCTGCCCACGGGCCCCGCAGTTGCATCCAATGGCGCGGTGACCGTCACCTTCCCGCCCTTCCAACTCGAACAGGTCCGCACCTTCAACCCGGCAGAGGTCATCGAGAAGGTGCTCCGTGAGCACCCCACCGCAGCCATCGCCGCGGAAGTGATCGGGCAGGGCTACCGGGTCACCCGGCAGTTCCCCGACGGCGACCTGAATGGCGACATCGAAGAGGTCAGTGTCGATGACCTGGCCGGCAGCGATGTCACCCGCATCATCGTCCGTGATCCACACTCGACCGACACCGAGTTCATCCAGCTGGCCGAACGCATCGGACTGCACGGCGTGAGTTACTCGGTGGGCTGGAGCGCCTGGCTCGATATCGCCCCGGAGGGCGTCAACAAGGCCAGCGCGCTGGCCGAGGTGGTCGCCGGGCTGGGTTACCGTGCCGGCGACGTGCTCGCCATCGGCGACGGTCGCAACGACATCGAGATGCTCACCTGGGCCGGCCGGGGGGTCGCCATCGGCGACGCCTGCGCAGAGGTGCAGGCCGCCGCAAACGGTGTCACCGGCACCTTCGCCGACTGCGGCACTGCGCAGGAGCTGGACCACTGGTTCAACAGCCGGTGGGCCTTCGACCGCTTCCGCGTACCCAGCTCCGTGGCGTCCTGACCCGTCCCCCCGGACCAGATTGCGGACCAGATTGGGGACGGTTCCAAATCCGGTCCACCGGATTCGGGCACGGACCAGATTGGGGACGGTTCCAAATCCGGTCCGCCCGGATTCGGGCACGGACCGAGTTGGGGACGGTTCCAAACTCGGTCCACCGGATTCAGGGCACCAGCCGGTATCCGAGCCCGGGCTCGTTGACCAGGTGACGGGGTCGGGCCGGGTCGGCCTCGATCTTGCGCCGGATCTGGTTGGCGAACACCC
>JBBRIY010000098.1:0-8823 GCA_038220215.1 Propionibacteriales bacterium | reverse complement strand
GCGGTGCGCCACAGTGCGGCACACACCGTCCCGGTCCAGGCGACGTGGCCTGCCGGTGACAGGAGCGCTCGCATCAGCAGCGTCTGATCCACCATGGTGAGATCGCCATGGCTGGCCAGAAGGGCGGTGAACCCGTAACCCATCGTTTCCAGGACGGCGAACCCGGCGCCGGACGCGATCCCGATCACCACACCCAGGCCGGGAGTGCGCCGTCTGGCGAAAGCGAAGATCACCACGGGAACGATGAGCTTGACCGTTTCCTCGATCACGGCGACCGCGACCATCCCGAGCCGCGGCATCGACTCCAGCGTCGAGTACTCCAGTTGCCCGGCGGAGATGACCCCAATGATGCCCCCCACAACGGCGGTCGCTGCCACCAGCGCCCCACCGCGACCCACCCGGTGCCCCATGCCGTAGGCGAGCAGCAGCACCGAGGTCGGGACTGTGATCGCCCCGATGAACAACAAGGTGGGGAACAGGTTCGGGTTCCGGGTCTCGACCATGGTGTTCAGGACGACGAAATAGGCGGCGACACCGAAGGCCAGCGTCGGAAGCCAGGCGAGCCGCACCAGCCAACGATTGGCCGGCGTCACCGGTGGTTCCTTGCCAGCAGGGGGCGGGCCGTCGGGCCACAGGGCGGTATCGGTCCAGAACACCCAGCCAGCCTGTGGCGCGGGCCAGGTGGGGTCGGGTCGCCACGTCGGGGCCGGAACCCAGCCCTTGGGGGCGACCGGCCAACCCGGCGGATTGTGGAACACCCTGGACATCACCAATCGCTCCTGTCAGTGGCTCATCTCGACGCTGTCTACAGTCGCCAATTCGTGCTGTGGAAACGCTTAGAGCGGCACAATCGGGAGCATGAACGAATCCGGCCCGCCGCATCGACGCCAGACGGGGATCCGTACCCGGGTGGCGGCGGCAACGGCGGCCCTCCTTGCGGTCCTGCTGACGGCCGGGATCATCCTGTTCGCGAACCTTGTCACCAACTCGCTGGGCCGCGACCTGGACGCTTCCCTGACCACCCAAACGAACGTCGTCGTGGATGCCCTTGCCGCGGAAGGTCCGGGCGCACTGGTCGGCATTGATGCCGACGACGCCAACATCATCCAGTTCGTCGGCCCGTCCGGCGACCTGGTGTACACGTCAGACCCGAACGCAATAGGCCACCCGCTCACCGCCGTGCGTCCGCCGGCCGGGACGCGCGAGATCGAAGGGATCCGCACCTGGTGGGCCCCCTGGGACGGCCGGCCTCCGCTGGCCGTGCAGGCAACCGGGTTCGCCTATGCCGGCTCCACCTACACCCTGGTCGTGGCCACCTCCCAGGACCGCACCCTGCAGGCGGTCAACTCCATGGCGGCCGGCCTGGGGGTGGCCACCCCCATCCTCATCACCCTGGGAGCTGTGTTGTCGAGAGGATTGGTGACACGATCCCTGCGGCCCATCGACAACATCCGCCGCCGGGTGGAGGCGGTGTCGGCGTCCAACCTGAGCGAGCGGGTCGGTGTCGTTCCCACCGGCGACGAGATCGAAGCGCTCGCCCACACCATGAACCGGATGCTGTCCCGGCTGGAGGAAGCCCAGAACTCGCAACGACAGTTCATCGCCGACGCCAGCCACGAACTTCGCTCTCCCATCGCCGCCCTCCACGGCGCCCTCGAGATCGCTGCCCGCACGGGGAGGATCGACACCTGGACCGAGATGGCGCCGCTGCTGCAGACCGAGACGCTCCGGCTCAGCGAGCTGGTCGGCGACCTGCTGCTGCTCTCCCGCATCGATGACCACGGTGTTGGTCTGGACGTTGGCGATGTCGACCTCGACGACGTCGCCCTCACCGAGGCGGCAGCACTGCAGTCCCCGGGTCGGGCTGATGGTGAGCACCGACCTGATGCCGGCCCGAATCCAGGCCGACCGGGCAAAGCTCCTCCATGTGGTCCGCAACCTCGCCGACAACGCCGCCCGTCATGCCGCCGGCCAGGTGTTGTTCCAGGTGCGTGAGGACGAGGACACAGCGACCCTGATCGTCGCCGACGACGGTCACGGCATCGACCCGGCCGACCAGGCCAGGGTCTTCGACCGGTTTGTCCGGCTGGACGAGAGTCGCTCACGTGACCGTGGCGGCGCAGGTCTGGGCCTGGCCATCGTGCGTGAATTGGTGGCAGCCCACGGCGGCAGCGTCACGGTCGGCACCTCAGCCGAGCTTGGCGGTGCCGAGTTCACCATCCGGCTCCCGCGCAACTCGCCCTACAAGACCTGATCGGCGATGAAGCCGGCGTGGTCACGCTGGCTGGTCGGGCCGCAACCGGTACCCCACCCCGCGTACCGTCTCGATCGTCGCGGATGCGAACGGAACGTCAAGCTTGCGCCGCAGATATCCCACATACACCTCGACCACGTTCGGGTCACCCTCGTACATGGTGTCCCAGACGTTCTCCAGGATTTGTGACTTCGTCACCGCGTCACCCTTGTGCCGGATCAGGAACTCCAGAAGGTTGAACTCCCGCGGGGTCAGCTCGACGTCCTTGTCGAAGCGCACCACGCGGTGGCTCGCCGGGTCGAGCGTGAGGTTCTCGGCGGTGAGAACGGTGGGTCGGGGTCGTCGACCGCGCCGCGACAACGCCCGGATGCGGGCGTTCAGGACGACGAAGCTGAACGGCTTGGTCACATAGTCGTCAGCGCCCAGGTCGAACGCGTCCTCCTGGTCGTACTCGCCGTCCTTGGCGGTCAGCATGATCACGGGTGTCCACACCTTGCGGACCCGCATGTGCTTGAGGACGTCGTAGCCGTTCATGCCTGGAAGCATGATGTCCAGGATGACGACGTCGAAGCCACCCTCGCAGGCGGCCATCAGCCCGCCGACACCTTCGCTCTCCACCTGCACCACGTGACCTTCTTCGGCCAGGCCGCGCCGGGTCACCTCGGCCAGCGCCGGGTCATCCTCGACAAGCAGCAGACGCATACCGTCCCCTTCGTGCCCGGCCCCCGCCGGGCGGCTTCGCATTCTCTCAGCGACCGCTGGCAATGATCATTCCAAGCACCTAGCCAGAAAGGAACGCAAATGACCAACATGGCACCCGAGGACCCCCCGACGTTCCCCCGCCCGGCCGATTCCCCGCCTCACGGGGCTACCACATCCTTCGCGGCGCCCCGGCCGCCCCGCTGGCGCAACTATGTGACGGTGGCCGCGGTCGCCTGCGTGCTGGGCGGCGCAGCTGTCGTCGGCGCGCAGGCGGTCCTCACCCCTGCCCAGGCCTCAACCGCCGCCGCGACTTCGCCGCAGGTCTGGACTGGCGTGGCCGCACAGGTCACACCCAGCGTGGTGTCGATCATCGCCGCCAACGATGAAGGATCCGGCGTCATCTGGGACAAGGCCGGGCACATCGTGACCAACAACCACGTCATCTCCGGGGTCGGCGTCGGCGGCACCGTGAAGGTGATGATCTCCGACCAGCGCACCTACAACGCCAAAGTCATCGGCGCCGACCCCACCACCGACCTGGCCGCACTGCAGATCCAGAACCCGCCGGCCGGGCTGCAGCCCCTGGCTCACGCACCCCAGACGCTGCACGTCGGCGACGCCGTGATGGCCATCGGCAACCCGCTCGGCCTTTCCGGTACGGTCACCACCGGCATCGTGAGCGCCCTCGATCGGCCCGTCGCCACCGCCGCCAGCTCCAGTGCCGCGCCGGTGGTCACCGACGCCATCCAGATCAGCGCTGCGATCAACCCGGGCAACTCCGGGGGCGCCCTTGTCGACGACCACGGCATCCTGGTCGGCATCAACTCCTCGATCGCCAGCCTGGGCACCACCTCCGCTCAGGCCGGCAACATCGGCATCGGCTTCGCGATCCCGCTGAGCGAGATCAACCTGATCGTGCCGCAACTGATCCAGTCCGGCAGCGCCCACCACGCCTTCCTTGGCATCAGCACCACCGACGCCAGCGTGACCACCGGCGGTAGCCAACTCAGCGGAGTGGGAGTCAGCACTGTGCTGGCCACCGGACCGTCCAACCAGCTGCTGCAACCCCGGGACCTGATCACCGCCATCAACGGGGCGCCCACCCCCAACTCCGAAGCCCTGCTCGGACAGATCCGGGCCCTGCCGATCGGTCGGGCCATCACCCTCACCGTCTACCGGGACGGCACCCCGCGAAGCGTCACCGTCACCCTCGGCCAGAGCTCCCAGTCCTGACCAAGCCCGAACCCACAAGCTCACGAAGGACCGATCATGGCCACCCAGGCGACACCGAACCTCAAGCAAGGCCCCGACCGGGACCGCCGGTGGCACACCCCGACCCCCGCGGGGAAGGACCGGGCCGAGACGGCCCCTCAGCACCCCTGGCGCCGGTGGCTGATCTGGGGATTGGCGATGTGGGGGGTGACGTTCCTGATCACCAGTTGGCAGGACGCCTCCCAGGCCGCCCCGACCGTGTCCTACAGCGAGTTCACCAGCCAGGTGCAGGCGCACAACGTCCAGACCGTCTACGCGGCTGGCGACACCATCCAGGGCACCCTCAAGGCGGCTGAAGCCCTCCCCAACGCCACCCCCGCCACCACCTACACCACCTTCCAGACACAGCGGCCCACCTTCGCCCAGGACAACCTGTACGCCGAACTCACCGCCGGCGGCGCCGTTGTGCAGGCCACCCCCGTC
Organism: Propionibacteriales bacterium; assembly: GCA_038220215.1. GTDB lineage: Bacteria > Actinomycetota > Actinomycetes > Propionibacteriales > Propionibacteriaceae > Propionicimonas. The sequence continues at coordinate 4,172 of JBBRIY010000098.1, read as the reverse complement.
AGCGCGCAGCGCGGCACCCTGCTCAACCTGTTGATCTCCTTCGCGCCCTGGCTGCTGATCGTCGGCTTCTACGTCTGGATATTCCGGCGCCAGGCCAAAGGCATGGGCATGGGTGGCGGATTGGGTGGCATCATCGGCAAGACCCACAAACCCGTCGACCCCACTCGCAACACGGTGAGTTTCGCAGACGTCGCCGGCATCGACGAGGTCAAGGGGCAGGTCGACGAAATCGTCGACTTCCTCAAGAACCCTGCGAAGTACGCCAAGCTCGGCGCCCGCTCACCCAGAGGCGTGCTGCTCTCCGGCGCACCCGGAACCGGCAAGACCCTGCTGGCTCGCGCCACCGCTGGCGAAGCCGGCGTTCCGTTCTTCTCGGTGAGCGCGCCCGAGTTCATCGAGATGATCGTCGGTGTCGGCGCCCAACGGGTCCGGGACCTGTTCTCCGAAGCACGCAAGGCCGCGCCCGCGATCATCTTCATCGACGAGATCGACACCATCGGCCGGTCACGGGCCGGTGCCCGGGCCATGGGGGGTAACGACGAACGCGAGCAGACCCTCAACCAGATCCTCACCGAGATGGATGGGTTCGACGGCTCCGAAGGCGTCGTCGTTCTGGCTGCCACCAACCGCGCCGATGTGCTGGACGCCGCGCTGACCCGACCGGGACGGTTCGACCGGGCCATCACCGTCCACTCCCCCGACCGCCCCGGGCGCGCCAAGATCCTCGACGTCCACCTCCGCGCCGTGCCGCTGGATGTCGACGTGGACGTCGAAGCGATCGCCAGGGCCACACCCGGCATGACCGGCGCCGAACTCGCCAACCTGGTCAACGAAGGCGCGATCCTTGCTGCCCGGCGTGAAGACACTCGCGTCCATCAGGCCGACTTCTTCGACGCCCTCGAAAAGGTTCAGCTCGGCGTCGCCCGCAACGTGGTCATTCCGCCCGACCAGCGTCGCCGGACCGCCTACCACGAAGCGGGCCATGCCCTGCTCGGCATGCTGCAACCCGGGGCCGACCCCGTCCGCAAGATCTCCATCATCCCCCGCGGCCGCGCCCTCGGCGTCACCCTTTCCACCCCGGATGACGACCGGTACGGCTACGACGAGGCCTACCTGCGAGGACGCATCATCGGCGCGCTCGGGGGCCTCGCCGCCGAACGGGTCGTACTCGGGCTCACCACAACCGGCGTCGACTCCGACCTGGAAGCCGCCACCGCCATCGCCCGCCAAATGGTCGGCCGCTGGGGCATGTCAGCCAAGGTCGGCCCGATGACCGTCCTGAGTGAGGACATCGACCCCCACCTGCTCGGCGTCTCGGAGGCGACCCTGGCCACCGCTGATGCGGAGGCACGCCGAATCATCACCGAATGCGAGGCCGAGGCGGTCACGCTCATCACAGCGCACCGGTCAAGGCTCGACAGCATCGTCGCCAGGCTCCTCGAGGAGGAAACCCTCGACGAGGACGCCGCCTACGCCGCGGCCGGCTTCGAGCATCCCCACGCCGAGCACCAGCTCCTCACCCTGGGGGGCGAGGTGGATGTCGCGTAGGCGAGGTCCGTAAAGCGGTCCAGGCCTACGGACACGCCTGCAGCCTGGGCTCGACAAGCAACAACGGAGCTGAGACCCTGGCGGGCCAAAGCTATCGACCCTGACCGGTCTTCGTGCCGGCAAGGGTCAGTTGTCGGCGGTGGTGGTCGTAGTGCTGGGTCGGGTAGTGGTGCACCTCGCGCACGGTCATGAAGTCCTTGAAGTAGGGGTCCCAGCCGACGGGGAAGTGCATGCCTCGCTCCAGCTGTTCCTCGCTCTCGGCAAGGAGTCGGCGTTGCAGGTCGCCGATCACTGTGTCCATCAGGCGTTCCATCCGTGCGTGACCCAGCACCCGTGCCCCGCCGAGCGAACCGATGTAGTTCACCACATGGAAGGGCCGTGTCGCGGCGTTCAGAACGGCCGCGAACCCATACGACACCTGGTCGGGGAGCCGGGAGAACAACTTGACCAGACCCAGAAGGTTCCAGACCAACAAGTAGCCGAACAGCATGTGGAACAACAACTGTTCGTTGGTCCATTTCGTGCCGTCGCTGCGTCGCCGCAACTCCACACTGGTGGCGTTGTCGACCAACTGATGGAAGTCACCGGAGACGCGCCTCATCTCGGTGACGATCAGAGCTCGGTCCATCCCTCCACCGCAAACCATCCGAGACCTCGAGTCAACACCCACCGAACGACCTGCTCTGCTCAACCGTCGCCGAGAACGCGCGTCAACGCCGCCACACCCATGGCCAGCGCCGAGCGTTCTTCGTCGCTGAGAGCTGCGAACAGGTGAGTATGCCGCTGCTGAAGGTTCGCAGCTGCACTTTCTGATGCGGCGCGACCTGCCGCGGAGAGGGTGACCTGGGAGAACCGGCGATTATGCAGGTGGCGATTGCGGGAGGCCCACCCTTTCGCCTCCAACCCGGACACCAGACGGCTCACGGTGCTCTTCTCCAGCCCCAGCCGGTCTCCCAACTCGCTCTGCGTCAACGGCGAGCCGTACAGCGCCTCCATGGCAAACAACTCAGAGGCTGACGCATTGATCCCGCCGTGCTCCTGCCGCTCCAACAGGGCGGCAAGCCGGGCAAGCCGCCGCAGGAGTGCGCTGAGATCGTCTTCGAGTGCTGGCACGGTTGCATGATACAACCGTTGCGCCTACTCTTGGTGACAGTTGCACCGTACAACCGTGAGGAGCCTGCCGTGAGCGCTCACCTGCACGACCACCTCGCCGCCCTGCATTCCCGTCTCCGCGACAGCAGGCTGGCAATGTTCGGTTTGAACCGGCTGCCTCGCGTCTATGAGCGCGCGTTCGGCTGGCTGGGCGAGCCGCTGTACCAACGTGTCGCGAATGACGCAGCTACTGCCGACGGGCTTGCAATCGGTGACCTGGTCGTGGATGTCGGGACCGGTCCGGGTCGGGTACCGCGCCTGCTGTACCGGCTACGCCCCGACCTGCAGGTCGAGGGAATCGACGTCTCGGCCGAAATGATCCACGCTGCCCGCACCACGGCGGCGCGGGAGGGAGTCGAGGTACAGGAGTCCGGTGTGCTGCGGTATTCGGTCGCCGACGTCGCCCGCCTGCCTCACCCCGATCAATCCGTGGCCTTGGTCGTTTCGTCACTCAGCCTTCACCACTGGCCCGATCCCGAGACCGGGATCGCTGAGATCCGGCGGGTGCTGCGCCCCGGCGGGAAGGCTTGGCTGTACGACGTGAAGCCGCAACTGGCGACAACGATGCGCCAACTCCAAGCTCTCGGCGTCACAGCACGGATCGAGTCCCTGCAGCCACGACCAGAGTCCGGCCGGACGGTCAGGGACCACCTCCTGCGAGGCTGGATCGCCCGCCTCGAACTCGACTGACCAGGCCGAACACGGCCGTTTCAGGGGCCTCCCCGCTGCTCAACGCCGAAGGCCTGTTCACGGCCTTGCTTGGCCTGGTTCGTCTTCCGGGAGAACTTCGACCGCCGCATCGCCGCCAGCGTGGTCGCGATCCTCGCAGGCGTCGTGGTTCTCAACGCCCGTTCTTCAGCGTCCCGGGGAGTGCCTTGGCGTCTGGACCATGCAGGACCCCACGGGCGGCCAGCTATTCAAGTAAGGCCTGCATCTCGGCGATCTCCTTCTGTTGGGCAGAAATGATCAGCTTCGCCAGTGCGATGGCTTCGGTGTTCGCGCCGTCAGTCACTTCCTGGTTGGCCATGGTGATCGCTCCCTGGTGGTGCTGGATCATCAAGGTGAGGAAGGTCTTGTCGAAAGCCTCGCCATCCAGCTTCATGAGCTCGTCCATCGCGGCCTGCTGATCGAGGCCGCCCATCTCCATCCCGTCGTGGCCCATGCCAGCCATGTCGGAGTCCTCTGGTGCGGGCTCACCCCACGCCTTGAGCCAGCCTCGCATCTGGTCGATCTCGGGACCTTGGGCGGCCCTGATCCGGCCGGCCAGGCTACGGACCTCGCTGCTGCTGCCGTCAGTTTCAGCGAGAGTGGCCATCTCGATCGCGCCCTCGTGATGGATCACCATCATTTGGGCGAAGGTGGCATCGGCTTCATTGTGGGCGCCAGCGGCGCTTTCCGTGTTCTGGGTCACGCTCGGTGTGGCTGTGGTCCCCGTTGTAGCGGCGACGGGGGATGCGCATCCGGCGAGCATG
>JBBRIY010000097.1:0-8829 GCA_038220215.1 Propionibacteriales bacterium | reverse complement strand
CTGCCGGTCGGTGGCGACCTGGAGTACGCCGACGAGGTCACCCTCGGCCGCGCCTTCCAGGGCCGACGCCAGCTCACCGCTTAGGACCTACCACATGACCACCACCGCCCTCCCCGGGCTGCCCGCTGCCGCCGCGGCGGTCCGCCTCATCGCCAGCGACCTCGACGGCACCCTTCTGCACCACCATCAGGAGGTCACGCCCCGCACGGTCGCGGCCATCGGGGCGGCCTTCGACGCCGGGCTGATGGTCGTCGCGGCCACCGGACGGCAGTTCCCGCAGCTGCCCGAACCGGTCCTCGCCTCCGGCATCCGCTACGTGGTGGCCAGCAATGGTGCCATCGGCGTCGATCTGGCCGACAACACCGTCCTGTTCGAGGTCCTCCTCGCGCCCGGGGTGGCCGCCGACATCGTCGCCCACCTGACCGCCGAGCTGGAGGGCGTCCGCTTCTCCGCCGTCCGCGACGCCGGCGCCCGGCACGCTGCGGAGCCCGGATACCTCGACCTGGTGGAACCGGAGGAGCGGAAGCTGTGGACCGAGATCCTGCGGCCGGAGTCGCTCGCCGAGGTGGTCAGCCAGCCGACCCTCAAGCTCACCGTCCGCCACCCCAGCCTCACCGCCGACGACCTGCTGGGCGTGCTGAACGCCTCCGGCCTGACCGGCTTCCACGCCACCACCTCCGGCGCGCCCTTCCTCGAAATCCAGGGCGACGGGGTCACCAAGGCGTCCGGGGTCGCCCGGCTGTGCACCCTGCTCGGCTTCGAGGCGGCCGACGTGATGGCTGCCGGGGATGCCCGCAATGATGTCGAGCTGATCGCCTGGGCAGGTTTCGGTGTGGCCATGGGCAACGCCGTCCCCGAAGCGATCGCAGCCGCCGACTGGACCACTGCGCACAACCTGGACGACGGCCTGGCCCTGGCGATCGAGCAGGTGCTCGCCGCGCAGAGGCACGGATGACCGGTGAGCCGGCACTGACGCGCTGGGCAGCAGCTTGCGCGAAACATGCGATCGGTCAGTTCGCCCGCTTCGAGCAGGGCGATCCGGCAGGGCTGGCGATCGCCGCTGCCGAGGCCTGGGCAATGGGAGGTGGCGCGCCGGAAGCCAGCCGGGATGCTGCGTTCGAGGCGCAGCTGGCTGCCCGCGGCACGGCCGACGCGGGTGACCACGCCTTCGCTTCCGCAATCAGGGCTGCCGGCGCCGCAGCAGCCAGCATTGACGATGGCCGGCTCGCGGCCCCGGCAGCGGCCTACGCCGTCGAGGCGATCGAGTTGAGCAGCGCCGCCTGCGAACTCGCTTCCCGGGTTGCGGCGGAGCGTCACTGGCAATGGGTCGAGCTCGACGAGCACCGCCGGAGCGAGATCCTCGGCGATGAGCCGCCCACGCCTCTGCCTGCGGCCTGCGCGATCGATACAGCGCACTGATCCGAGCGTCTTGTCGCCGCTGGACGACAGCGACCCGCGCAGTGCAGGTGGGCCGCCGGGAATTCGAGGCGATTCCACAGTCTGGACACAGCATTCCGAGGCACCATGGGTGCACAGATCGCTTCAGGAGGTTGGAATGCGTCATTACCCGGGTCCGGGCTTCAACGGGGGCAACATGCTCTACGGCATGTTCGGCTTCATCGGCACGCTCGTGCTGCTGGGCTTGCTCACCCTCTTCGTGATTTATCTCATCAGGCGTGGCAAGGGCAAGGCCGGCACGCCGTCAGGCCTTGGTCACACGCACCACCGTCCGCCCATGCCGCCGGCGGTGCAGATCCTCGACGAACGGCTCGCCCGCGGCGAGATCGAGGTGGAGGACTACATGACAAGGAAGGCAGCCCTGCTGGGCTCTGTCGGCCCTGTCGCAAATGAATGGACGCCGCAGCAGCCACCCGCTGACGCGGCGCCGGCCGACGAGACCAAGGTGGACCCGGCCGGCTGAATCACAGACCGGTAGCCGGGTCCGCCACATCACCGCCCATTCCATTCGGGCCCTGACCGGCCCGGCTACCACCACCCTCGGCGCCGCCATCACCCGGTCCGGTCCGAATTGGGGACGGTTCCTTTCTCGGTCCACCTTCACGCAACGTCAGGGTTGGACCGGATTAGGAACCGTCCCCAATTCGGACCGGGATGGGTGTTCCGCGACGCTGTACAGTGTCAGGGTCCGCAAGGCGTTGAAGGGGCCATCACCCCGGAGCAGCCGGAAGAACGGGGCCATCGGCCCTCACTAGACCCGGCAGCGGCGATCGAGAGTGGGGCTCGCCCAGGCGAGTCCAAGGAGGGTGGTACCGCGGGGCCGTCGAGAGACACCTCGTCCCTTCGTTCCTGTACTCGACGAAGGATCGCCAGCGATGACCACCGATTCCGCCTCCCGCCAGCTCTACCGCCCGGTGCCGACCATGCTCGACCTGCCCGCGATGGAGCGCGAGATCCTGGCGTTCTGGGCGGCGAACGACACTTTCGCCGCCTCCCTGGAGCGCACGGAGGACGGCGTCCCCTGGACGTTCTACGAGGGTCCGCCCACCGCCAACGGCATGCCTGGTACCCACCACATCGAGGCCCGGGTCTTCAAGGACGTGTTCCCGCGCTTCAAGACCATGCAGGGCTACCGCGTCGACCGCAAGGCCGGCTGGGACTGCCACGGGCTCCCGGTCGAACTCGCGGTGGAGAAGGAGCTCGGCTTCAACGGCAAGCCGGACATCGAGGCCTACGGCGTCGAGGCGTTCAACGCCCGCTGCCGCGAGTCGGTCACCCGCCACGTCGACGAGTTCACGGAACTCACCGAGCGCATGGGCTACTGGGTGAACCTCGACAAGGCCTACTGGACGATGGATCCCGACTACGTCGAGTCGGTCTGGTGGGCGCTGAAGCAGATCCACTCCAAGGGCCTGCTGGTGGAGGACTACCGCGTCGCCCCCTACTGCCCCCGCTGCGGCACCACGCTCAGCGACCACGAACTGGCGCAGGGCTACGAGGACGTCACGGATCCCAGCGTCTACGTTCGCTTCCCGCTCCTGTCCGGGCCGCTGGCCGGCAAGGCGTCCCTGCTTGTGTGGACGACCACGCCGTGGACGCTCGTCAGCAACACCGCGGTCGCCGTCCACCCCGATGTCACCTACGTCGTCGCGACGCAGGACGTGCCCGGCGGTGAGTCGCTCGTGATCGCAGAGCCACTCGCCGAGAAGGTGCTGGGCGACGGCTGGCTGCTCGGCAAGACTTTCAGCGGACGCGACCTGGAGCTGTGGCGCTACGAGCGTCCCTTCGAGCTCGTGGAATTCCCCGACGTCGTGGGCGGCACCCATTACGTGGTGCTGGCCGACTACGTCACCACCGAGGACGGCTCGGGCCTGGTGCACCAGGCACCGGCGTTCGGCGAGGAGGACATGGCCGTCTGCCGCCAGTACGGCCTGCCGATGGTCAACCCGGTGCGTCCCGACGGGACCTTCGAAGAGACCCTCGATCTGGTCGGCGGCCAGTTCTTCCAGACGGCGAACAAGGTGCTCGTCGACAACCTCGTTGCGCGTGGGCTGATGTTCCGCGTCCTCGACTACGAGCACTCCTACCCCCATTGCTGGCGCTGCCACACCAGGCTGCTGTACTACGCGCAGCCGTCCTGGTACATCCGCACCACCCTGATCAAGGACGCGCTGCTGCGCGAGAACAAGAACACGAACTGGTACCCGGAGAACATCAAGTGGGGCCGGTACGGCGACTGGCTGAACAACAACGTCGACTGGGCGCTGTCACGAAGCCGCTACTGGGGCACGCCCCTGCCGATCTGGCGCTGCGCGGCCGGTCACCAGACGTGTGTCGGCTCGCGCGCCGAGCTGTCCGAGCTGACCAAACGCGACTTGGCCGACCTCGACCCACACCGTCCGTTCGTGGACGATGTGGTGTTCGCCTGCCCGAATTGCCAGCAGGTCGCGCACCGCGTGCCCGAGGTCATCGACGCCTGGTTCGACAGCGGCTCGATGCCGTTCGCCCAGTGGGGCTACCCGCACGCCGGGGGGTCGAAGGAGGCCTTCGCCACGGCCTACCCGGCGGACTTCATCTGTGAGGCGATCGACCAGACCCGTGGGTGGTTCTACTCCCTGATGGCCATCGGCACGCTGGTCTTCGACGAGTCCGCCTACAAGAACGTGTTGTGCCTGGGTCACATCCTTGCCGAGGACGGACGCAAGATGTCCAAGCACCTCGGCAACATCCTCGAGCCGATCCCGCTGATGGACACCCATGGTGCCGACGCCGTGCGCTGGTTCATGGCCGCTGGCGGATCACCCTGGTCATCGCGCCGGGTGGGCCACGGCACGATCCAGGAGACCGTCCGCAAGGTGCTGATGACCTACGTCAACACCGTCGCCTTCCAGAGCCTGTATGCCCGAGCCAACGACTGGGCCCCCGCTGAACCGCGGGGACGGTTCTCGACGGTTCAGGACGGTGAACCATCCGGGACCGTCCCCGCGGTTCACGTGCTCGACCGGTGGCTGGTCAGCGCCCGGAACACGCTGGTGCGCCAGGTGACCGAGGCGCTGGAGGACTTCGACACCCAGCGTGCCGGCGCGCTGCTGGCCACCTTCGTCGACGACCTGTCCAACTGGTACGTCCGGCGCTCCCGCCGGCGCTTCTGGGAGGGCAGCGACGGTGCGTTGCAGACCCTGCACGACACGCTCAACACCGTGACCCGGCTGATGGCGCCGCTCGCCCCGTTCGTCACAGAGCGGGTATGGCAGGACCTCATCGTCACCACCGACCCGCAGGGTCCGTCATCGGTGCACCTGGCTTCCTGGCCGCAGGTGGACCAGTCGGCTGTCGACCCGAAACTGGACGAGGCCATGCGACTCACCCGCCGCATCGTCGAGCTGGGCCGTTCCGCCCGCGCGGAGGCGAAGGTGAAGACCCGCCAGCCGTTGAGCCGGGCGCTGATCCCGTCCGCGGCCTTCGCGCTCATGGACGCAGAGCTGCAGGCGGAGGTGATGGCCGAGCTGAACGTCGAACGCGTGGAGTCGTTCGCCTCCGCCGGTGACCTGGTGGACTACTCGGCGAAGGGCAACTTCCGCAATCTCGGCAAGCGGTTCGGCAAGCAGACCCCGCTGGTGGCTTCGGCGATCGCCTCTGCGGACGCGTCCGTGCTGTCCGCCGACCTGACGACGCACGGCCGCGCCAACGTCCTGGTCACCGATCTGGGCGAGGTGGTGGTCACCCCCGAGGACGTGATCGTCTCCGAGCGTCCGCGCGAGGGCTGGTCGGTGGTCAACGAGCAGGGCGAGACCGTCGCCCTTGACCTCGAGCTCACGCCCGCGCTGGTGCAGGCTGGGCTCGCCCGCGAGGTGATCCGTGGCGTGCAGGAGGCCCGTAAGGCGTCCGGCTTCGAGGTGTCGGACCGCATCCTGCTGCAATGGACGGCGACGAACGCGGCCACGGCCGACGCCGTCCGCGCCCATGCGGGGCTGATCGGCGAGGAGGTGCTGGCCACCACCCTCGCCGAGTCCGACGCCTCCGACGACTGGTTCGCCGACGACGCCCTGGGCCTGCGCTTCGCGGTATCCAAGGTGGAGCAGGCCTGATGGACGCCCCGCAGCGGCCAACTCCGGTCGTGTTCCTGCACTCCGCCGGGCTGACGCCGCAGATGTGGCAGTCCCAGGTGGAGGCGGTTGCCTCCCGGCAGGCCCAGGAAGCTGTCGGTGGTCAGGGCCTGCCCGCCGATCAGGGCGCAGGCGAGCTGCAGGTGATCGCTCCCTGGCTGGCCGGGCTGCGCCCCGGGCGTCCTGCGGAGCTGTCCCTGGCCAACGCTGCGATCGATGTGGTCAGCCAACTCGACCGCTACGGCATCACGAAGGCGCGGCTCGTCGGCCACCAGCTGGGGGCGATGGCCGCGTTGCAGGTGGCCGTCGACCAACCCGACCGCGTCGCAGGGCTGGTCCTGACCGGCGCGCTGATCTCGCCCGGGAAGCTGGCCCTGACGATGCAGAAAGGGCTGATCCGGATGCTGCCCAACCGCGCCCTTGCCGAGAGCGGGGCGACGAAGGACGACCTCATCCGCGCGCTGAACGTGGTGGCGACCGCGGACTTCGGCAAGCGCCTGGGCGACATCGCCGTCCCGGTACTCGTGATCGCAGGCGCGTCCGACCCGGGCCTGCCGTCGGCGAAGCTGCTGGTCCAGCGCATCCCGAACGCCCGCCTCGCCGAGATTCCGGGCGCCGGCACGACCCCGAGCCTCGAGCAGCCGGACGCCTACAACAAGCTGCTGACCGACTTCCTCGCCACCGGCTAGCAGCGGCCTGTGGCGTCCTCGCTCCCGATCGTTGCCGGCGCTCCCGGAACGTCGGGAGCGACGGCGTGTTCCGGGAGCGCGCAGGCGGACGGGCGGGGCCTGGGCTCGGCATAAGGTGTGCGGGTGCCGGAACCGCAGCTTGAGGAGCGCCTCGATACCCGTGGTCTGGTGCTGGCCTTCTCGGCCTACCTGCTCTGGGGTGCGTTCCCGTTCTACTTCCACCTGCTGGTTGCCGCAGGTCCGCTGGAGATCATCGGGCACCGCGTCTTCTGGTCGTTCCTGTTCTGCATCGTCGGGGTGGTGCTGGCTCGCGAGTGGGGGCACCTGCGCGACGTGATGCGGAACCCCCGGCTGTTCTGGGGGCTGGCTGCTGCCGGGGTGCTGGTGAGCGTCAACTGGCTCGTCTACGTGTGGGGCGTGCTGAACGATCACATCGTCGATGCCTCCCTCGGCTACTTCATCAATCCGCTGTTCACCGTCGCCCTCGCGGTGCTCGTACTTCGGGAGCGGCTACGGGCAGCCCAGAAAGTGGCCGTCGGGGTGGCACTGGTCGCGGTCGTCGTGATCGCGGTCGGCTACGGCCAATTCCCGTGGGTGGCTCTCACTCTCGCGGTCACGTTCGGCATCTACGGGCTGGTGAAGAAGCAGGTTGGCGGCACGGTGTCTCCGCTGGTGGGCCTCACCGTGGAGACCGCGCTGCTCTCACCGCTCGCGCTCGGCTATTTGCTGTGGTTGGAGTTCACCGGCTCCAGCGCCTACCTCGCCAACGGCCCCGGCTTGACGATCGCGCTCACGCTCGCCGGGGCGGTCACTGCCGTGCCGCTGCTGATGTTTGCCGCAGCGTCTGGGCGCATCCCCTTGAGCATGATGGGCCTGATCCAGTACCTCACCCCGTGTATCCAGTTCTCCATCGGCGTCTGGATCATGCACGAGGACATGCCCCCGTCCCGCTGGGTCGGTTTCGGCCTGGTGTGGGTGGCCCTCGTGCTGCTCACCGTCGACAGCCTGCGCGCGGCACGGCGTCCGATCCTCGTCGAACCCGAGATCGTCAACTGACCCGGACCAGATTGGGGACGGTTCCAAACTCGGTCCACAATCGGTCGACGAAGGACGGAAAGTGGACCGAGTTTGGAACCGTCCCCAATCTGGTCCGGTCCGCTGGTCGGGGCGGACGGTCAGCGGCCCAGCTGGGTGAGCACCTCGGCCATCACCTGCTGGACGGCGAGGGTGTCCGCCAGTGGCATCACGGGGCTCTCGGTGAGCCCGGCGGCGATGCACGCACAGACGTGGGCGAGTTCGTGGCTGTAGCCGACGCCGGTCCGCGGGAAGTTCAGTTCTTCAGGCTCCTGGCCGAGCAGGTGCACCGACAACTGCTCGGCCCGGTGGAATCGCGGCTTCACCTCCACCCAGCCCTTCGTGCCGGCCACGACCTGGCGTCCAGGCCCGGGTGCGGTGAAACCGATCGCCTCAGTCGCGTAGCGGCCGTCGGCCCAGCCCATGAGGATGCCGGCCTGACCCTCCACGCCGTTCGGGTAGAGGCTGCCGACGGCGTGCACGACGTCCGGGGTGCCGAGGAACTGCTGGGCGAACGAGATGACGTATACGCCGAGGTCGAACACGGCCCCACCACCGAGGGCGGGGTTGAACAGCCGGTCGTCCGGCTCAAACTCGCGGAACGCCAACAGGTCGCCGTAGACCGCGCGCACCTCGCCGAGCTCGCCGGATTCGATGAGTTCGCGCAGGTACACGACCGCAGGGAGGAACCTCGTCCACATGGCCTCCATGACGAACACGCCACGACGCCCGGCAGCCTCGATGATGGCCGCGGTGTCGTCGACGCTCGTTGTGAACGCCTTCTCCACCAGCACGGCTTTGCCGGCCTCGATCGCCTCCAGTGCGAGTTCGGTGTGCTGGGCGTGCGGGGTGGCCAGGTAGACGGCGTCGATGTCGGAGGCGAACAGCTCCTCGTAGCTGCCGTACGCCTGCGGGATGCCGTGCCGGCCGGCGAACTCCCGTGCCCGCTCCGAGGACCGGGAACCCACGGCCACCAGCTCAGCGTCGGGAACGTGGACGAACTCTCCAGCGACGGTCGCCGCGATCCGGCCCGGACCGGCAATGCCCCATCGGACGGTCATCGCAGGTCCCCCGCTGCTGGTGGCCGGTACTTCCTGCGGCGCTTCAACTCGGCGGTGATTCCGCCCAGCAGCGTACTGGCGACGATGGCGATGACGATGTTCAGCACCCAGCCGCCAACCCCAAGGAACACCAGCCCGATGAGCACCGGCCACAGCACGGTGTTCACCACGTTGAGCGTTGACTCCAGGACCGACGGTGGCCGCCGATCCTCAAGCGGCACCAGCCCGTGGCCGGCGAACTGGCCGGGACCGATCACATCGCCCGGACCGTTGATCCGCTGCACCTCCGGCTCGAAGGGCGGCTGCTGCCACTGGGACTCCGCGTCCCCGTCCTGTCGCGGTTGGGTCACGTCACCATCGTAAGGCGATGCGGCGACGTAAGCCCGGGTCGTCGTCAGCGCAGCAGCTGTGCCGCCGCGTAGCGCTCGCGGCGCAGCTCAC
>JBBRIY010000096.1:0-8845 GCA_038220215.1 Propionibacteriales bacterium | reverse complement strand
TGGTCGCTGCAGGGCTTCTACATCGTGTGGCTGCCGCTGGAGACAGCCCTGATCTACTCCCGAGCGCGGCCAACCGGTCATCCTGCCGTGCTCACCCGGCGCGCTGCGGGCCTGCTGGTCGCAGCCCTCGAAGTGGGGGTGATCGCCGGCGCGCTGACCGGTGGCCAGCTGTCCGGCGTCCTCGACGTGGCGCTGTGGATCCCTGCCGTCGCGGTGGCCGCGTGCTTCTTCGTGATCCTGTTCGGCGTCAAGGAATCACCCGACCTGCACGGGGGCAGCTTCGACACCGTCGGCATGTCGCTGGTCGCCGTCGCCCTGCTCGGGCTCACCGGCGGGCTCTTCCTGCTGCGGGTCAACGGCCCGGCGAGCCCCGTGGCGTGGGCGGCGCTCGTGCTGGGGCTGCTGCTGTTCGTGCCGTTCGTGCGCTGGGAGTTGCGCCACGACGACCCGGTGATCGACGTGCGGATGTTCACCTCGCCGTCCCTGTGGCCAGTCTTCCTCACCGCTGGCCTGTTCGGCGTGAGCGTCCTCGGTGCCCAGGCGCCGCTGTCGACCTTCGCCCGCACCGATCCGGCGACCTACGGCTACGGGCTCGGTGCCACCAGCGGGCTCACGTCGGTGCTGATCGGCGCCTACGTGCTCTCGCTGACCGCAGGCGCGCTGCTGCTGCCGCTGGTGACGCGTTGGATCAGCCCGCGGTGGGCGCTGGTGGGCGCGAGCCTGCTGGTGGCGCTGGGCTACCTGCTGTTCCTGCCGTTCCACGCCAGCTACTCCGAGGCCCTGACCAACATGGTGATCGCCGGCATCGGGTCCGGCGCACTGGTGGCAGCACTCCCGGCTGCTGCGGCCGCTGCGGCACCGTCCGGCCAGACCGGGGTGGCCACGGGCCTGACCAATTCCGTGAAGACCGTCGGCGGCGCGGTGGCCTCCGCTGTGTTCGGGATCGCCCTCGCCACGCACGCCGCCGGTGCGGTGCAGGGGACTGCGGGCTCGTTCAGCGGCTACCTCACCGTGTGGACGGTGTGCGGCGTGACGGCCCTTGTTGCTGCCGTCGCACTGCTGTTCGTGCCGAAGACGGCGTTCGGCGACCCGCCCGCCAGCGCCAGGGGATAGCTCAGCCGAGCAGGTCCAGGACCGTCCGCCCGACACCGTCCTCGGTGTTGGCGGGCACCACCGTGAACCCGGCCGACATCAGGGTGGGGTGGCCATTGGCGACAACGTAGCCGCGCCCGGCCCAGGCCAGCATCGCCAGGTCGTTCGGCATGTCCCCGAAAGCGACCACGTCGGCAGCGTCAATTCCCAGCTCTGCGCACAGCAGGGCAAGGGTGCTGGCCTTCGTGACGCCCGGAGCGGTGAGTTCGAGCATGCCGTAGGCGTCGCCGATCAGGGCGTGGGTGAGCGTGAGCCGGTCGCCCACGACGGCCGCTGCACGGGCCGACAGCTCGTCGGAGTCGAGCAGGGTGTGGAACCCGAGCAGCTTGATCACCGGGCCCAGCCGGACGGCCAGGTCCTCCAGGGTGCCCTCCAGCACGCCTGCCGCGCCGCGCTGCCGTGACGGGGACGTCGGTTCGCACCCGAAGCCGGTGTCGGTCTCGAACCCGAAGGTGATGCCTGGCACCACGTCCCGCAGGCCGTCGGCGACAGCGAGCGCCACGGACACGTCCAGCGGGAAGCTGCGCAGCACCCGGCGGCTGGCGAGGTCGAACACGGCTGCGCCATTGCTGACGATCACCTGCGAATGGGCTTCGGCCAGCTGGTCCAGCACGTCCAGCCAGCGCACCGGACGTCCGGTGGCCACCATGAACGGGATGCCGAGTTCTGCCGCGCGGCGGGCGGCCGCGAGGTTGGTGGGCGAGACCAGGCGATCCGGCCCGAGGAAGGTCCCGTCCAGATCGGTGACGATCAGTCGGGGACGGTTCACAGCTTCGAGTTCGGCGTCGGGGAGCCGACACCCGACGGCGATGCCGATGCGGGCGACGGTGAGCCCGACTGTGGCGACGGCGAGCCGGAGGCCGGGGACGGCGAGGCCGACTGTGGCGACGGGGACCCTGAGCTGGGCGACGGGGACCCCGACTCCGGCGACGGCGAACCCGACTGCGGCGAAGCGGACGCGGAATCCGGTACCGGTGGTGGCGGGGAGACCGGGGGAGCCTGCTGGAAGATCAGGATCGCGATCAGGACGGCAAGGGCGGACAGCAGCATCATCAGCAGCCACGACGCGAGGATCGAGAGCCAGCCGGCGCGGTCGTAGCGTCCCGGCCACGGCAGCGGCCACAGCTTGGCCAGGCCCGGGCGGAACCGGTCGATCCAGTGCAGGCGGTAGTCCGGGCCGGCCGGGCTGCCCTGGAGGGGCACTCGTGAGAGGTCGACCTCCGCGAGGAGCCGGGCGGCCTCAGCCCCCGAGCCCGGTGAGGCGTCATAGGCAAGGGCGACCCAGGGCGTGGCCGGCACCTGCTCGGTCACCTGCGGGTCGTCGTTCCGGTCGTCCACCCAGCGGCGCCCGAGGCGTCCGTCCCCCTGGCCATGGCCGCCGCGGGCCAGCACGGTGTCGATGTGCAGCTGGTTCACGGCTCCGGCGAACCGGTCGCGGGCGCCCGCGTCAGCAGCGGCACCCTCGGACAGCAGCAGGACCATCACCGGGTTGTTGGCGGCATCGTGACCGATGAACGCCACCCCGGACGGGGCAGCCACCAGCCGGGCGTCCAGCCAGTAGTCGCCGACCTTGGGCGGATCCGTGGGGAGCAGCGGCAACAACTGCGGCGGCTCGAGGCCGTCCTCAGGCGCAGTCGGTGTGCTCATCAGTCCTCGTCGCTCCGGCGGGCACGTCCCCGCTGTGCCCCCATTGTGCCGCACGCCCAAGTCGCCCCGTCCAGCGCCCCCGGACCACGTCGGGGACGGTTCCAAACTCGGTCCACGGCCCAGATTGGGGACGGTTCCCAACTCGGTCCACCGCGTGAACCGCGGGGACGGTTCTTCCGGTTCAGTGAACCGCGGGAACCGTCCCCGCTGTCCAGGGATGAGGGGGACGGTTCTTCCGGTTCATGGCGCACTCACAGCCGGGGGGCTGGGGGCAGCCGGTATCGTGGGCGGCGCGCCCTTGGGCGTCGACCGTGACCAGCAGGAGAGTTCGCGTGACCAACCCGAGTCAGCCCCCCGCCGTCCCCGACCAGGGACAGCAGCCCGCAAGCCCGTCAGAGACGGCGAAGGCAGCCAAGCTGCTGGGCGAAGCCATCGCCCAGGTGCAGCGCGTCATTGTCGGGCAGGAGCACATGGTCGAGCAGTTGATGGTTTCGCTGCTCGCCAAGGGCCACTGCCTGCTCGAAGGCGTTCCCGGCGTGGCGAAGACCCTTGCCGTGCGCAGCTTTGCCACCGTCGTCGGCGGCGATTTCGCCCGCATCCAGTTCACGCCCGACCTGGTGCCCTCCGACATCGTCGGTACCCGCATCTACTCGGCGCGGCAGGAGAAGTTCGACATCGCGCTCGGCCCGGTGTTCGTGAACTTCGTGCTCGCCGACGAGATCAACCGCGCGCCAGCCAAGGTGCAGTCGGCGATGCTCGAGCTGATGGCCGAGCAGCAGGTCTCCATCGGTGGCCACACCTACCCGGTGCCGCAGCCGTTCATCGTGATCGCGACCCAGAACCCGATCGAGTCCGAGGGGGTCTACCCGCTGCCCGAGGCGCAGCGCGACCGCTTCCTGCTGAAGGTGGACGTCCCTTACCCGCGCGGCAATGAGGAGTTTGAGATCCTCCGCCGCATGAGCGTGCACCCGCCGCATTCCGAACCGGTGCTCAACCCCGAGATGGTCAAGCAGTTGCAGGAGCAGGCGTCCAACGTCTTCGTGCACAACCTTGTGGCCGAGTACGTGGTGCGGCTGGTGCTGGCCACGCGGACGCCTGAGGAGTTCGGCATGCCCGACCTGACCTCGGTGATCCAGGTGGGCTGCAGCCCGCGTGCGACGCTGGGACTCGTTGCCGCCGCACGGGCCCTGGCCCTGATCCACGGCCGTGACTACGTGCTGCCCACCGACGTCCAGGCCGTCGCGAGGGACGTGATGAGCCACCGCGTGATGCTCGGCTTCGACGCGGTCGCCGACAACATCACCCCCGCCCAGGTGATCGAGCGGATCGTCGCCATGGTGCCGCCGCCGACCCCGGTGTGGAACCAGCAGCAGCGCCAGGCTGCCCAGGGCCAGCACTCCTACACCCCGGAAGCCCGTAACTGATCATGTCCCCTCAGCCGGCATTCGAGCCACCGCCCGAGAACTTCGGCGCGGTGGCCTCGGTGCTGTCCGAGCCGACGGCGGCCACCATCCCGCTGCACAAGCTGGCACCGGAAGCCGCGCTGCGACGCCTGGAGCTCACCGTGGTGCGACGGCTGGAGGGCTTTCTGCACGGCGACCACCAGGGCCTGCTGCCTGGCCCGGGTTCGGAGGCCAACGACGCGCGCGCCTACGTGCCGGGACAAGACGACGTCCGCAAGATCGACTGGGCTGTGACAGCCCGCACCACCATTCCTTATGTCCGCGACACGATCGCCGACCGCGAGCTCGAGATCTGGGCGCTGCTCGACGTCACCCCGTCCATGAACTGGGGCACCGAAGGCGTCACCAAGCGCGACCTCGGCATCGCTGCGATCGCGACCATCGGTTTCCTGAGCCAGAAGATGGGTGACCGGTTCGGCGGCCTGGTGATGCGTCCGGACCAGATCAAGCGCTACCCGGCCATTTCGGGACGCACGGCGCTGTACGGCCTGCTGCGTCGGCTGCTCACCGAGCCGATCGTCTCCGACCACACCACCGGGCCGTTCTCGCTGGCAGCGGGCATCCAGCGGATGGCCCGCACCGAGCGGCGCCGCGGGATGCGGTTGATCGTCTCGGACTTCCTGACCCCCGGCGACTTCGAGCTCGACCCCAACATCGAGCCGGAGTGGGAGCGTCCGATCCGGCAACTGGGCGTCCGCAACCAGGTGCTGGCCATCGAAGTCGTCGACCGGCACGAGGTGGAGTTCGCCGACGTCGGCGAGCTGCTGATCCGCGACCCGGAGACCGACTTCCTGCGGTACGTGAACACGTCCGACGACGCCGCCCGCGAACGGATGGACGCGGCCACCGCCGCGCAGCGCGAACGGATCAGGATCGCGCTGCGACGCGCCGGAGCTGCCCACATCCAGCTGCGCACCGACCGCGACTGGGTGCACGACATCGCCCGGTTCGTCATGGCGTACCGGCGGACCGCCAGCATGCTGCACCAGCCGCCGGCGGGGGTGGCCCGCTGATGGAATGGCTGACCTTCCTGAACCCCGAGCGCCTGTGGGTGCTGCTGGTGGTGCCCCTGCTGATCGCCGGCTACATCATCCTCGTCCTGATGAAGAAGAAGACCGGGATGCGGTTCACCAACACCGCCATCCTCAGCCAGGTGGTGCCCAAGCAGTCGCAGTGGCGCCGGCACCTGGCGGTCGCGCTGTCGATCGCTTCGCTGGTGGCACTGAGCCTTGCCTGGGCCCGTCCCAACGGGGTCGAGATGCAGCCGCGGGAACGTGCGACGGTGGTCCTCGTGCTCGACACGTCGCTCTCGATGGAGGCCACCGACGTGAAACCGACACGGCTGGACGCGGCGAAGGAGGCCGCCCTGACCTTCATCAAGGCGCTCCCGGCCCAGTACAACCTTTCGGTGGTGAGCCTTTCCGGTAACCCGTCCGTGCGGCTGCCACCGAGCATCGACCGCGTGCAGGCGCAGGCGGCGATCCGCAGCCTCAAGCTGCAGGAGTCGACGGCGGTCGGCGAGTCGCTATACACGGCGCTGTCGGCCCTGCAGATGGCTCCGAAGGGGACCGACTCTTCACCGGCTCCTGGGGCGATCGTGCTGCTGTCCGACGGCCAGAACACCGCGGGCCGTTCGCCCGCGCAGGGGGCCAACGAGGCCAGGAAGCTGAAGGTGCCGGTCTACACGATCGCGTACGGCACCGAGAACGGTTATGTGGACCTCGACGGCAAGCGTGAGCGGGTGCCGCCGGACAAGGCGTTGCTCGCCAGCATCTCGCTCGCGACCGGCGGGCAGACCTACTCTGCCGAGAACCTCGAACAGCTCGACCGCGTCTACAACAATATCCGTAGCGAGGTGGGGCAGACCCCGGTGAAGAAGGAGACCACGGCGCTGTGGGCCGGCTACGGGCTCGCCTTCGCCGTCGTCGCGGCGCTGGCGGCGGTCTCCCTGGGAGCAAGGTGGCCGTGATGGTGGAGTTCATGCGTCCGGAGCGCCTGTGGTGGCTGGTGATGATCCCGCTGCTGCTCGGGCTGTACGTCTTCCTGCTGTGGCGGCGACGTCGGCGCGCGCGTCCGCATGCGATCACGAATCTTGAGCGCGTGCTGCCCAAGCAGCAGGCCTGGAAGCGTCACGCGGCGGTCGGGGCTGCCGTCCTGGCACTCGGTGCGCTCAACGTGGCCTTCGCCCAGCCCAAGGGCGAGGTGGAGGTGCCACGGGAGCGGGCGACGGTCGTGATCACTCTCGACGTCTCCCGTTCGATGATCGCCCAGGACGTGGCCCCGGACCGGATCACCGCGGCCAAGGCGGCCGCGCGTGACTTCCTGAACCTGCTGCCGGTGGGCTTCAACGTGTCCCTGGTGAGCTTCGCTGGCACTGCTGCCGTCGTCGTGCCGCCGACGACCGATCGCGGCGTTGTCGCCGCAGCGATCGACAATTTGCAGGTCGGCCCGTCCACAGCGATCGGTGAGGGCATCTACTCGTCGCTGGACGCGATGGCGCAGGCTCCGCCCGACCCGGACCACCCCGACGACCCGGCGCCCGGCGCCGTCGTCCTTCTCAGTGACGGCTACACGAACGTGGGACGGCCGTCCGACCAGGCGGCGAGGGACGCGGCCAAGCTGCGCATCCCGATCTACACGATCGCCTACGGCACGGCCAACGGCTTTGTGGAGAGCAACGGACGCCGCGAGCCGGTGCCGGTGAACCCGGCCGAGCTCGCCCAGGTGTCGCGCCTGTCGGGGGCCAAGGCGTTCACCGCGGGCTCCTCCGGCGAGCTGAAGGAGGTCTACTCCTCGATCGCCAAGTCCGTCGGCTACGTGAAGGTCGATCAGGAGGTCACCGAGCAGTACGCCGGCTATGCCCTCCTCCTGGCTGTGGTGGCCGCCATCGCCGTGATCAGCCTCGGCGCCCGCTGGCCCTGACCTGGACCGAATTGGACCAAATTGGGGACGGTTCCAAACTCGGTCCATCCTGCCTAGCTGGACCGAGTTTGGAACCGTCCCCGATTCGGTCCACCCTGTTGCCTGAACCGAACCAGGAACCGTCCCCAGGTTCGGGTCAGCGCGGGCCGAAGATGGCGGTGCCGATCCGGACGACGGTGGCGCCGTGGGCGATGGCGAGTTCGAAGTCGCCGGACATCCCCATCGACAGTTCGTCGTAGGACTGGCCGGGGACGGCCTTGTCACGCAGGTCTCGCTGGACGTCCTGGACGCGGTTGAAGCAGGCGGCGACCTTGGCGACATCCGGCGAAGCTAGGGCGAGGGTCATCAGCCCGCGCACCCGCAGCGCGTCGAATGGCGCGAGTGCGGACGCGAACGCTGCCACATCTTCGGGCGGCAACCCGAATTTGGAGTCCTCAGCGGAGGAGTTCACCTGAATCAGCACATCGAGCTGGCGTCCCCTGGCCTGCAAGCGCCGGTTCAGCTCCGCTGCCAGCGTCAGCGAGTCCAGGCTTTGGACCTCGGACGCGAACTCGGCAACCAGCCTGGCCTTGTTCGACTGCAGGTGCCCGATCATGACCCACTCGAGGTCGGGTGTGGCGGCCAGCTCCAGCGCCTTGGCCTGCGCCTCCTGGGCCTTGTTCTCCCCGAACCGCCGACAGCCGACCGCGTAGGCAGCCAGCACGCCCGAAGCCGGACGGGTCTTGCTCACCGGCAACAGCTCCACCGAGCCCGCCGGACGCCCGGCAGCTGCGGACGCCGCGGCGATCCGCGCCCGGATCGTCTGCACCCGCGACGCGATCTCCATGGGCCTAGCTAACCACGCCGGAGGGGACTGGTACGGAAGTGGCGGCTGGGGCAGAATGGGAGCGACCCCGCGGGTCTGAGGTGGCTGGGGAAGGCACATCTCAGCGATAGGGGTCCAGATGAAGAGCACGCGCGGGATCGTTCTGATCCACTCGGCGCCGGCTGTGTTGCGCCCGCACCTGGAATGGGCAGTGGGCGCAGTGTTTGGCGCCCCCGTGGAGTTCATGTGGTCGCCACAGCCCGCAGAACCGAGAACCCTGCGCGCCGAGTACAGCTGGCACGGCCCTGTCGGGACGGGAGCCCAGCTCGCAAGCGCACTGCGGGGCTGCGTCAAGGCCCGCTTCGAGGTGACGGAGGAGGCCACCACAGCCACCGAGGGCATGCGCTGGGCCTACACCCCCGATCTTGGTATCTTCGGCTGTGCGATCGGGGTGCACGGTGACCTCATGATCCACGAGGACCGCCTCAAGCAGGCCCTGCTTGCCGACGCACTGGGACGGCAGCCGCTCGCCGAAGGCGTCGCTGAACTCCTCGGCGCCCGCTGGGACAACGAGCTGGAGGCCTTCCGGCACGCCGGCGAGGGCGCCCCCGTCCGCTGGTTGCACCAGGTGAGCTGATCCCGGACGTCACCCCCTGCCTTCCCCAGAGCAAGCTGTGACTTTCTCGCCGACTACGGCGAAAAAGTCACAGCTTGCGGCAATCGCCGGGGCTGAGACCAAGGGTCAGAGGGGGATGTTGCCGTGCGCGCCGCGGACGCCGAAGTCGGCCTCCCGGATCGCTGCGGCGAGGCGCGAGCGGGTCTGCTCGGGCGCGATGATCTCGTCGACGACGCCAAT
>JBBRIY010000095.1:0-8852 GCA_038220215.1 Propionibacteriales bacterium | reverse complement strand
CGACTGGCGCTGCCGGCGGTCAGGCAGCTGATCTCGTGCTCGGAGCTGACCCCACCGAACACCAGTGCTACCCGTACTCGATTCGGGTGGTTGCTCATCAGGCCTCCGGTCGCTGGATCGGCGCCTACCTTATCGGCCCTGAGTGGACGGTCCTCGCCGCCCCGTCCGAGCGTCGTAGCGGTCTGCCGGCGGGTCCTCGCCCCGGATTTCACCGACCAGCATCGTGATGGCTGCCATGATCCGCGCACTGGCTTCGGTCACCGAGATCGCGTCGACCCTTCCGTACAGGTCGGAGAGATCGACGGCCGGCCCCACACGGAAGTGCATGGTCCTGCGCGGAATGAACCGCGGCCAGGTGAGCTTCTTGCCCGGCATGACGTCCTGCGCGCCCCACTGGCCCACGGGGATCACGGGTGCGCCGGTGCGCAGCGCCAGCCGTGCTGCACCGGGCCGGGCGGTCATCGGCCACAGGTCCGGGTCGGTCGTGCGATGCCCCTCGGGGTAGATCAGCACGCATTCGCCGGCCTCGAGGGCCTCCTCCGCGTGGACCAGGGAGTTGCTGGCGCGGGACGTATTGCGTTCGACCTTGATCTGGCCGCACGCGGTGGCGAGCCGGCCCAGCAGGGGGACGTCCCAGATCTCGCTCTTGCCGAGTGCCCGCGCCCAGCGCCCGTTCCAGGCGAGGAACTGGGCGATCACCGCAGGGTCGAAATTGGAGATGTGGTTGGAGACGACGATGATGCCGCCGGTCTTCGGCAGGTTGTCCCCGCTCCCCCAGTCCTGCTTGGTGATCCTTCTCAGGATCCAGCCACCGATCCGGGCGAGTCGGCGGTAGGCCGGCTGGACGGGACTGGGGTTGGCGACCCCGATCGGCAGACGGGGGTCGACACCAAGGCGGTCAGGGGAAGTGGTCACCCTGCAATCTTGGCAGGAATCGTGCGAGGCAGGAACGACGGGCGGGTTGCTTCGTAGGCGGTGATCGCATCGGCGTGCTGCAGGGTCATCGCGATGTCGTCGAGGCCTTCGAGCAGGCGGTGCCTGGTGTAGTCGTCGATGGTGAACTCGAAAACGTTGTCCGCGGCCTCGACGGTGCGGTGGTGCAGGTCAACGGTGAACTCGATCCCCGGCTCGCTCTCCGCGATCTCCCAGAGCTTCTCGACAACCGCGGCGTCGACGCTGGCGACCACAAGCCCGGCCTTGCCGGAGTTGCCGCGGAAAATGTCACCGAAGCGGGTGCCGATGACCACCTTGAAGCCGTAGTTCTGGAGGGCCCAGACGGCGTGTTCCCGCGAGGAGCCGGTGCCGAAATCGGGGCCGGCGACCAGGATCGAGCCGCGTTCGTAGGCAGCCTGGTTGAGCACGAAGGTCTCGTCATTGCGCCAGGCTGCGAACAGGCCGTCCTCGAAGCCGGTGCGCGTGACCCGCTTCAGGTAGACGGCCGGGATGATCTGGTCGGTGTCGACGTTGCTGCGCCGCAGCGGGACGGCGATCCCGGTGTGAGTGCTGAACTTGTCCATGACTGCTTCCTTACAGGTCGGCCGGGGAGCTCAGGGTGCCGCGGATCGCCGTGGCTGCCGCCACCGGCGGTGAGACCAGGTGCGTGCGTCCGCCCTTGCCCTGACGGCCCTCGAAGTTGCGGTTGGAGGTGGACGCGCTGCGCTCGCCAGGAGCCAGCTGGTCGGGGTTCATGCCCAGGCACATCGAGCAGCCGGCCTCGCGCCACTCGGCACCGGCATCGGTGAACACCTTGTCGAGGCCCTCGGCCATGGCCTGCAGCCGCACGCGGGCTGAACCGGGAACGACGAGCATGCGGACGCCGTCAGCCACCTTGTGGCCGGCGATGACCGATGCGGCGAGCCGCAGGTCCTCGATGCGCCCGTTGGTGCACGAGCCGAGGAAGACCGTGTCCACCTTGATGGCGCGCATGGGGGTTCCGGCGACCAGGTCCATGTAGGCCAGGGCCCGCTCGGCGGAGGAGCGGTCGACCGGGTCGGTGAACTGCTCGGGCGCGGGGACTGCTGCGCTCAGCGGGACCCCCTGCCCCGGGTTGGTTCCCCAGGTGACGAACGGCGCCAGCTGGGTCGCGTCGATGTCGACCTGTGCGTCGAATACGGCGTCGGCGTCGCTGTACAGGGTCTTCCAGTAGGCGACGGCCTCGTCCCACTCCGCGCCCTCCGGTGCGTGCGGCCGCCCGTTCAGGTAGGCGAAGGTGGTCTCGTCCGGCGCCATCATTCCGGCCTTCGCACCCCACTCGATGCTCATGTTGCAGATGGTCATGCGACCCTCCATCGAGAGCGCCTCGATGGTGGAGCCGCGGTATTCCACGATGTAGCCCTGGCCGCCGCCGGTGCCGACCTTGGCAATCAGCGTCAGCACGATGTCCTTCGCCGTCACGCCGTGCGGCAGCTCGCCGTTGATGTTCACAGCCATGGTCTTCGGACGCGCCTGGGTCAGCGTCTGGGTGGCCAGCACGTGCTCGACCTCCGAGGTACCGATGCCGAAGGCCAGCGCGCCGAATGCGCCGTGCGTGGAGGTGTGCGAGTCGCCGCAGACGACGGTGAGGCCGGGCTGGGTGAGCCCCAACTGGGGGCCGATGATGTGGACGACGCCCTGATCGACGTCACCGAGGCTGTGGATGCGCAGGTCGAACTCGGCGGCATTGGCGCGCAAGGTATCCACCTGCACCTTGGAGACCGGGTCGGCGATCGGCGCGAGGATGTTGATCGTCGGAGTGTTGTGGTCCTCGGTCGCCAGCGTGAGATCGGTGCGGCGCACGGGGCGTCCGGCGAGGCGCAGGCCGTCGAAGGCCTGCGGGCTGGTCACCTCATGGACAAGGTGCAGATCGATGTAGAGCAGGTCCGGCTCGCCCGCGGCTGTGCGGACGACGTGGTTGTCCCATACCTTGTCACTCAGGGTTTTGCCCATCGAAACTCCGTTGTTGATGCTGTGGTCACCGGACGGTTGTCGAGCCTACAGCTTGCATATCATGATACGAGACGGCAATCTTATCCTATGGACAACTCAAGTGGCGTCGGCGTCCTCGACAAAGCAGCGCTCGTGCTCACAGCACTCGAACAGGGCCCCACCACTCTCGCCGGACTGGTGACGGCCACCGGCCTCGCGCGGCCCACAGCCCATCGCCTGGCGGTTGCGCTGGAGCATCACCGCCTGGTCAGTCGTGACCTGCAGGGACGTTTCGTGCTCGGTCCCCGCCTCACCGAGCTGGCTTCTGCCGCCGGCGAGGACCGCCTGCTGGCGACGGCCGGCCCCGTGCTGGCACGCCTCCGGGACATCACCGGGGAATCCGCGCAGCTCTACCGCCGCCAGGGCGACATGCGGGTGTGCGCGGCAGCAGCCGAGCGTCCCTCTGGCCTGCGCGACACCATTCCGGTGGGTGCACAACTCACGATGGGCGCTGGATCGGCGGCCCAGGTGCTCCTGGCCTGGGAAGACCCGGAACGGATCCAGCGCGGGCTGCAGAGTTCCTCGTTCTCGGCAGTGGCCCTTGCCACAGTGCGACGCCGCGGCTGGGCACAGTCGGTTGCCGAGCGCGAGCCCGGCGTGGCCTCGGTGTCTGCACCGGTGCGCTCCCCCAGCGGCAAGGTGATTGCCGCCGTGAGCGTCTCCGGCCCGATCGAGCGGCTTTCCCGTCAGCCCGGACGCCTGCACGCGCCGGCCGTCATCGCCGCGGCCGAGCGCCTCAGCGAAGTGCTGCGGCGCAACGGCGGCGAGGGCTGAGTCCCGTCAGGACTTCGGCGTGGTCTCGTCGCGGTGCTCGACGACGTTGGTCCGCTTGGTGTTGGTCGCCTGGGCGCTTGCGACGAGCGACAAGATGAGCGCGAGCGCTCCGGCGCCCATGCAGATGTAACCGATCATCGACAGATCGACGCCCGAGACGGAGTCCCTCACAGCGAAGCTGAGGATCGCGCCGATCACCAGAAGTGCGATTCCGATACCCATGCTCATAGCTGACTCCCTTACGTCCCACAGTCTGCGGGTCGTGGGACGTGTACCCGCTACGCGCGGTCCGAACCCTCAGAGCCAGTGCAGCCAGTAGCCGTGCTGGTGGCAGCGGGCGAGCGTCCGGTCTGAGCGCACGCCGTCGCGCCAGGTCGTGACGCCGAGGATCGTGCTCTCGCTGGCCACCAGCGCCGCAGCCACCGGAAGCACGCCGACCTGAGCAGGGGCCTCCGCCCACACCCACGACAGGTCGCGGCCGGCGGCGATGCGCTCCAGCTCCGCGAGCCAGGCCCGCTGGCGCTCCGCGTCGAGGTAGCTGAGCACCCAACTGGTGGTGACGACGGGGCTCGTCGTGACAACGGACTGCCTGCTGTCGGCCACCGCAGCCACCGCCGCGGCCAGGTCGTCGACGATGTCCCCCCGTCGCACCTCGACCGGATGACGCTTGAGCAGCTCGATGGCAGCCTCGAGGCGGTGGAAGCGGTCGGCCTGGTCGGGCCAGACGCAGGCCTTCAGCCAGCGCATTCCGGCAGCGTCCGACGGGTCGACGGGTGCGATGTCCAGACCGAGCCGGGTCGCGATTTGGGGCAGCCTTCCGGCCAGCCGGCCGGGTTCCCCACGCACCGAGCAGTCGAGGACCACCTCCGAATCGCCAAGCAGGCCACCGTCTGCGTCCCGGTACGCCAGCTTGTCGACCAGCAGGTTCAGCCCAGCACTCGCGCCCAGGTCGAGGTGCGCCTTCGGACCGGGTTCGAGGTGGTCGAACCCGGCGAGGAAGAGGGCCGAGCGGCCGATCTCGTTCGTCTGGGGGAACCGGGTGGCCAGCGATGCCTCGAGCTGCGGGCGGCGAGCCGAGCAGAAGGCGAGGAACTCCGGCATGGGATCGCCGCCGTCGGGCTGCCTGGTGAGGTTGGGGTAGAACCGGGCCAGCCGGTCGGAGCGGTCGGCGAGCAGCAGGTCGTGGACGGCGGCGAAGAGGTTCACCGGAACCCTCGCCGTCGCCGGCGCTGTCAGCATCAGGTTCAGC
Organism: Propionibacteriales bacterium; assembly: GCA_038220215.1. Taxonomy (GTDB): domain Bacteria; phylum Actinomycetota; class Actinomycetes; order Propionibacteriales; family Propionibacteriaceae; genus Propionicimonas. The sequence goes on along the minus strand of JBBRIY010000095.1, from coordinate 3,865 downwards.
AGCAGCGGCGCGTCGGCGATCCGGGCGCTGATGCTCGCGTAGAGCGGTGCCCTGCGGCGGGTTGTCGCGGAGAAGGCTGTGAAGTCGGCGATGACCTTCGCCGCAGCATCGGTCGTCACCGGAGTCCTTGCGCCACGCACTCCAGCAGCGGGCGCATCCGGGTAGGCAACTGCTCCACCAGCGAGATCGACGTGCTGCTGCGCTGGACTCCGGGCAGGGCGAGCATGGCCGTGGTCAGGGCGTACAGGTGGGCAGTGTCCCTGGCCACCACCCTGACGAGCATGTCGGCGTCGCCGGTGGTCGCGTGGATTTCGATCACCTCGGGGATGCGACTGAGGTCGTCGGCCGCTGCGTCGCCGGCGGACTGGCTGATCGACAGGGAGACGAAGGCCACCAGCGGGTAGCCGAGGGCCGCCGGGTCGACCCGTTGACCGAAGGGGCGCAGGGCGCCGGCCGCCAGGCGCTTGAGCCGGGCCTGGACGGTGTTGCGAGCGATCCCGAGGCTTCGGGCCAGGGAGAGGATGGTGGCGTCAGGATCATCGTCGAGGGCGAGCAGGATCCTGGCGTCCAGCGGGTCGATGCGACTCATGTTGAACATCATGCTTCACCCAGCCGGCAGTATCCGACAATTTGCCCAAGCCGGTGAGGGCGGTTTGCGCAGACTGGGTGGTTTCGGGACCATGGCACCGTAGACGGACCTGGAGGAACTGTGTCGACCCTGCCCCAACAACGCGCCGCCGTGGCTGGCTTGCCGGCCTATATTGCCGGACGCAAGGCCACTGGCGAGCAGGTTGCCGCCCTCGCCTCCAACGAGAGCCACTTTCCCCCACTGCCGAAGGTGCTCGACGCGATCGCCGCAGCCGCAACGCGGGTGAACCGGTATCCCGACATGGCGAGCGCCACCTTGCGTGACCGGATCGCCGGATTCGCAGGCGTCTCGCCGGCGTCGGTGGCGGTGGGTCCTGGCAGCGTTGGCGTCCTTGCCCAGCTGATCGCCGCGGTATGCGACCCGGGCGACGAGGTTGTTTTCGCCTGGCGCTCCTTCGAAGCCTACCCGATCCTGTGCCAGATCGCCGGGGCCGAGGCCGTCCGCGTCCCGCTGGTGGCAGAGCGGCACGACCTGCGGGCCATGGCAGCAGCTGTCACCGATCGCACGCGGGCGGTGCTGCTCTGCTCGCCGAACAACCCGACCGGCACGTCCATCTCCGCCGACGAGCTGGTCGACTTCCTCGAGCGGGTGCCGGGCCGCGTCCTCGTGGTGCTCGACGAGGCCTACCGCGAGTTCGCGGGCGATGAATCGCCCGACGCGGTGAGCCTGCTCAGCGCCCGGTTCCCGAACCTGTGCGTGCTGCGGACCTTCTCGAAGGCCTACGGCCTGGCCGGGCTGCGGGTGGGGTACGCCATCGCCCATCCCGACATCGCCGACGGCCTCCGCAAGACCCAGATCCCCTTCTCGGTCAGCGGCGTCGCAGAAGCCGCGGCCCTGGCAGCCCTCGACTCAGCCGACGAGGTGGCCGACAGGGTCGCCGCCGTGGTCGCCGAGCGTCCGCGGGTCGAGGCCGGCGCCCGGGCGTCGGGCTGGGACGTGCCCGAAGGCGCAGCCAATTTCGTCTGGCTCCGCGCCGACGACACCACCCGGGAGCGCCTGGTCGCAGCCTTCGACGCCGCCGGCGTCATGGTCCGCGGGTACGCCGGCGACGGCGTTCGCATCACGCTGGCCGATGCGGCGAGCAACGATCGCGTGCTCGCTGTGCTGGCGGCCTTCGGGCACCGGGCATGATGACCACTCGTCCGGCGGAGGCGGTGGCCCCGCAGCCCACCCTGCGACACAGCCTGCTCGAGGACGTGTTCGGACTGCTCACCGGCACTTTCGTCGCGTCGCTCGGCATCTACCTTCTGAAGGCCGCTCATGCTGTCACCGGGGGGACGGCGGGGCTCTCACTGCTGCTGAGTTACGGCACCGGCTGGTCGTTCGGCGTGCTGTTCTTCCTGATCAACCTGCCGTTCTTCGCCCTGGCCCTGCGGACGAAGGGACTCGACTTCTCCGTGCGCACCCTGGTGTCGATAGCGCTGGTTTCGGGGTTCGCCTCGCTGCATCCGCTGATGCTCCCCTTGCCCGAGCTCAATCCGGTCTATGCCACGGTGGTGGGCAACCTGCTGGCCGGCGTCGGCATGCTGATGGTGTTCCGTCACCGCTCGAGCCTCGGCGGGCTGAACACACTGGCCCTCATCCTCCAGGACCGGACGGGCTGGCGGGCCGGCTACGTCCAACTCGTCTTCGACGTGGCCATCATCGCGTTGGCGCTGTTGGTGGTGCCGCCGGCCAATGTGCTGCTGTCGGCTGCGGGCGCCGTCGTCCTCAACATCGTGCTGGCCCTGAACCATCGACCCGGACGGTATCTCGGCCACTAGCCTGAGGGCCGTGCGCACCACGACCGAACACCTGCCCGGACTGACCCTCACCAGCATCACGCTCGATGCCGCCCTCGACCATGCCGACCCCGCTGCGGCCACGATCGAGGTGTTCGCCCGGGTGGTGACGGCCGATGGCGGCGGGACCCTCCCCTACCTGGTCTTCCTGCAGGGCGGACCCGGGCACGAGGCCGGTCGGCCGACCCCCACCAACCCGCCCTGGCTGGCCCGGGCGCTCAAGGACTTCCAGGTGGTGCTGCTCGACCAGCGCGGAACCGGGCGTTCCACTCCGATCTCATCGCCCGGGCTGGCCCCACTGGCAGGGCTGAGCGCATCCGACCAGGCAAGCTATCTCACCCACTTCCGTGCCGATGAGATCGTCAACGACTGCGAACTGTTCCGCGAGTTCCTTGGTGCGAAGCAGTGGACGGTGCTGGGCCAATCCTTCGGCGGCTTCACCACGCTCCACTACCTCTCGACGCATGCAGAGTCGCTGGCCGGTGCGATCATCACCGGTGGGCTCAGCGCCGTCCGGCGTCCGATCGACGACATCTACGGTGCCACCTGGCAGATCATGGGCGAGAAGTCCGAGGCCTATTACCGGCATTTCCCGGGTGATCGCGACCGCGTGCGCGCACTCAGTGACCTGTGCGCGGTCGGCCAGGTCACCCTGCCCAACGGCGACGTGGTCTCCCCCGCACGGTTCCGCACGATCGGCATCAACCTGGGCGTGCAGGGTGGGCCCGAGGTGCTGCACTACCTGCTCGAACTGGACCACCGCAGCTCCGGCTTCGCCCACGACCTCGCTCACGCGCTGCCGTTCGCCGGACGCAACCCGTTGTACGCGGTCCTCCACTAGTCCAGCTATGCCGACGGCGTCGCCACGCGCTGGGCGGCCGAGCGGACGATGCCCCCACGCGTGCGCGACGACGTCACCCTGCTCGGTGGCGAGCACCTCCATCGTTCGGTGTTCGCAGAGGACACCGAACTGAAGCCGTTCGCCGAGGTGGCCGACCTGCTGGCCGAACACGAGTGGAATCAGCTGTACTTCCCTGACGAGCTCGCCCAGGCCGACCTGCCCGTTGCCGCGTCGGTGTACTACGCGGACGCGTTCGTTCCCCGCGAGTTCTCGATGGAGACGGCAGCGCTGCTGCCCGACTGCCGTCCCTGGGTGACCAGCGAGTACGAGCACAACGGCTTGCGTGCGGACAACGCCGTCCTCGACCACCTGATCGGCCTGCTCAATGGACGCCGCTGGCTCTAGTCGCACCTCGGCCGGCTCACCGGCGAGTGTGACTTCGTCCACCGACTAGAGCCTGTTGCGGTTTCGGAATTGGGTCCTGGGACGAGGTCGGTTGCCCGGTGGGCGGGATCGCCTGGTGGTGTTGGTCGTGTTCGCGGGATGTTCGCGGGGTGCCCCCGGGGGGTTAGCCGGTGGTGGTGGCGAGGCGGC
>JBBRIY010000094.1:0-8942 GCA_038220215.1 Propionibacteriales bacterium | reverse complement strand
ACCATCGGCCGTCGTCAGGTAGCCGGCCAGCGCAGCCACCCCCACGAGGGTGCCGGTCTTCGCGTGGACGTTGCCACGCGCGACTTTCTCCGACTTGTCGTCGAACCTGTCCTTCAGCGTGCCGCTCCGCCCGGCGACCGGCAGCCCGGACGCGACGCCGGCCAGCGCCTGGTTGTGGAGCGAAGCGAGGACAGCCCTTGCGAGCACCGCCGGTGTGACGCGGGCCGAGAACGACAACCCGCTGCCGTCCACCACGCGCATGCCGTCGGACCACAGTGAATGGGCGGCGAGCCAGGACGTGATGGCTGCGGCACCACCGGTGAAGCTGGCGGGCTGGCCGGCGGCGATCGCAACATGCCGTGCGATGACCTCGGCCGCGAGGTTGTCGCTGTAGGTGAGGGTGCGACCCACGACGGTGGCCAGCGGCGCCGACTGCACGCTGGCGAGCTCTGTGGCGTCGGCGTCTGCACGGGCAGCAGCAACCTTGGTGACGGTGATGCCGGCAGCCTTGAGGCGCTTGGCGAATGCCGTCGCCGCCGTCCGCGCGGGTGCCGGGTCGGCCTGCCACTGGTTGAACCGGCCCGAGCCGACCAGCAGCGGGCTCACCCTGGCAACCCAGGAGTGCCACTTGGCCTTCCAGGCCGGACTGAAGTTCGGGCCGCTGAACAGCGACGTGTCGTAGCCGAGCTGGACCCGCGTGACTCCTGAAGCGATGAGGGCGGCGGCCGTCGTCGATGCCAGCGCCTGGAGCGAGGCCGGCTTTGCTGCGGAGGACGACTGCTTGTCCGTCAGCAGCGGGTCGCCGCCGCCGACCAGCACGACCCGACTCCCGGAGCGCACTACCCGGGTGGTGAACCTGTGGTCGGCTCCGATGGTGTCGAGGGCCGCGAGGGAGGTGAGCAGCTTCATGGTGGACGCCGGCGCGAGGGCCTTGTCCGCGCTCCGCGACGCGAGGACGCTCCCGCTGGCGTCCAGCACCACGAGTCCGCTGGCGCCGATGCCACTGCGGTTGACCGCCGCGAGCTTGGTTGCCACCAGCTTGGGGTCGGGAAGGACCGTCGGGGTGGGGCTGGGGGCGGAACCGGTGACGGCGGGGAGCGCCGAAGGGCCGCCAGCGGCAGCCTGACCCCCCAAGTGGGAAGCCCCCGTCGACGTGCACCCGGCCAGCACCGCGGTGGCCACCGCCACCGCGAGCCACCGTTTGGGGCCCGAGGAGCAGGATGGCCACCTTGATCGATCAGCGGCTAACGATAGGCTCGGCTTCGACATTACGGACAATGATGACAGGTAGGTTCAGATGACCGTGCCGGATCGCCCCACGTTCGCCCGCCCCAAGATTCAGCCGAGCCTGCGGTTCGACGTCACCATCGAGATCCCGAAGGGGACCAAGAACAAGTACGAGATGGACCACCACACCGGTCGGATCCGTCTGGACCGGACGTTGTTCACCTCCACGCAGTACCCGAACGACTACGGCTTCATCGAGGGCACCCTCGGCCAGGACGGCGACCCGCTGGACGCCATGGTGCTCGTGCCCGAGCCCACGTTCCCCGGCGCACTCATCGAGTGCCGCGCGATCGGCATGTTCCGGATGACCGACGAGATGGGCGGTGACGACAAGGTGCTCTGCATCCCGATCGCCGACCAGCGTCAGGGCAACATCAAGGAGCTCACCGACCTGCACAACCTCATGCTGCTGGAGATCGAGCACTTCTTCAGCGTCTACAAGGACCTCGAGCCCGGCAAGTCCGTCGAGGGTGCCGTGTGGGTGGGCCACGCGGAAGCCGAGATGGAGATCCGGGCCAGCTGGGAGCGCGCACGCGGGACGTCGTACGAGAACGAGTTCACCCGGGAGTGATCCCGGGGACCTAGATGGCGACCCGGGGCGAACCGAAGGCACACCGGCTCTACCTGATGCGTCATGCGGAGGCCTCGAGTACCGGCGCGGACTGGCGCGACATCAGCCGCGAGCTGACCGCGAAAGGGCGGACGCAGGCCCGCGAGATGGGCGAGTTGCTCGCACGCCAGCGCATCGAACTCGTCCTGTCCTCGCCGGCCGCCCGCGCGCGCCAGACCACCGAGCTGTTGAGCCTTCCGGTCCCCATCCGCTACGTCGACCGCTTGTACAACGCCGGCTCCCGGGCGCTGCTTGCCGAGTTGAGCGGCGTCCCTGACCAGGTGCGGACGGTGCTGGTGGTCGGCCACGCCCCCGGCATCCCCGCCCTCGCAGAGAACCTCGCCGACCGGATGCACTCCAGCCCGGAGGCGCTCGCCCTGATCCGCTACAACTACCCGCCGGCAACCCTCGTCGGCCTGGAGTTCTTCGGCGGCTGGTCGGCGCTGGCTGAGGCCCGCCTGTTCACCGCCCGCCACGCCTGACGCAACATCCCGCCTGACTCCACCTCCTGCACAGCCCCCTTGTGCCGAGCCCGAGCCAACCTGCACCGGCCGCGCTGTTAGCGTGGCGTCGTGCGAACCGCAGCGTATCCACGTCCTGCCCTGGTGCTCGCCCACCTGAGCGACACCCACCTGCGTCACCCGGAGGACCCTCTCGTGCGCGGCGTGCTGGACCCGCGACCTCACCTCGTGCGGGCACTGGCCGCCGTCGAAGCCCATGCACCGGGGGCCCTGGTGTTCACCGGCGACCTCTCCGACGACGGCACCCCGGAGTCGTACGAGGAGCTTCGCCGCCTGGTGCTGCCGGTGGCCGAACGCCTCGGTGCCACGGTGGTCTGGGGCAACGGCAACCATGACTCCCGAGCAACGTTCCGCTCCGTCCTGCTCGCCCCGCCGGACCCTGCGCCTGCCGAAGGGCCGGTGCTCGACGACGGGCCTCTCAACCAGGTGCATCACGTGGACGGCCTGCGGGTGCTGTGGCTGGACACGACCGTGCCCGGCGCCGACCACGGCGAGGTGACTCCGGAATCGCTGCGATGGCTGGCGGCGCGGCTGTCCGAGCCGGCCGGGCTCGGCACGATCCTGGGTATGCACCACGCCCCGCTTCCGGTGGTCCAGGACATGGCAGCAAGCTGGGAGCTTCACGGGCAGGCAGAACTCGCTGCGGTCCTGGAAGGCTCGGGCGTCCGCGCGATCCTGGCCGGTCACTATCACCAGTCGGGCTTCGGCACCTTCGCCGGCATCCCCGTCCATGCGGCGACGTCGCTCTGCTACACCCAGGACCTGGCCAGCGGCCGTGGCATGCGTGGCCAGGACGGCGCGCAGGGCTGGCACCTGATCGGCGTCCACGCCCACACGGTGACCTCGACGGTCGCGCCCATCGGGAACTACCCCACGATCATGCGGACCCGCACTCCGGCGGACTCAACAGCCGAGCTGGCGGCGCGAGGGATCGTCATCGCCAACTCCTGACGTCCGGCTCCGCTTGCGACGGCCACGGACCGGGCGGACGGGGTTCGGTGGGCAGGGGGTCAGGCGAGGGAGAGGAAGAGCTTCTCCAGGGCCGAGGTGTCCACGCTGCCGTCAGGGCTTTCGGTCAGGCACTGCTTGAGGCCGGTGGCGATCACAGCGAAGCCCGCCCGGTCGAGTGCCTTCGACACCGCAGCCATCTGGGTGACGATCTCGGTGCAGTCCCTGCCGTCCTCGATCATCTTGATGATGCCGCCGAGTTGGCCCTGAGCCCGCTTCAGGCGCTTCAGCACACCCGACAGTTCGGTCTGGTCGATTCGCATGCCTACACCCTCTCCCGCTCTGGCTGTGATCCTACCGACGCGCACGTCCGCCCGCTGCTCACGCTGGCGAATCCGCCGGCTCCCGCGTCGCCTGTTCGGCGAACTCGGCGCGGATGGCGTCCATGTCAGCAGCTTTCACCGCACCGATCAGTTCTTCGAGCGCCTGCGCAGGCATGGCTCCCGGCTGGGCGTAGATCAGGAGGCCTTCGCGAAACACCATCAGCGTGGGGATCGACCTGATGCCCGCAGCGCCGGCGAGTTCTCGTTCCGCCTCGGTGTCCACCTTGCCGAAGACCAGGTCGGGATGGAAAGCCGAGGCTGTTTCGTAGACCGGGGCGAAGCTGCGGCACGGACCGCACCAGGCTGCCCAGAAGTCGACAAGCACGATGCCGTTGTCTGCGACCGTCTGCTCGAACGTCGCTGCGGTCAGGTCAATCGTTGTCATGCCCGTCCCTTCATCATACCCCCAAGGGTATCATCGGTCGATCGGGGCGGCAGCGAGTTCGATCCAGAAGACCGAGCCCCGCCCCGGCTCCGACTCCACACCGTAGCGCCCGTTGTGGGCGGAGACGATCGCAGCAACAACGGCGAGCCCGAGCCCCGATCCCTTCGGCCCGGTACCGGCAACGCGGTAGAAGCGATCGAAGACCCGGGAAAGCTCCGGGGCGGGGATGCCGCGGCCGTGGTCGACCACCCGCACTCCGACCGTCCCGGCGTGCTGTTCGGCGATGAACTCGATGGGTGACCCGTCCGGTGAGTACTTCACAGCGTTCGCCACGAGGGCAGTCAGGGCCTGGCGGATACGGTCGGAGTCGGCGAGAGCCAGGGTCCGACCCTTGCGCTGGACGGCCACCGTGCGGTCGGGGTTCCGCACCCGCAGGTCCGCCGCCAGCTCGTCGAGCACCGGGGCGAGGTCCACCGGGGCGAGGTCCAGCGCGGCCCTGTCGCCAAGCGCCGCCAGGTCGAGCAGGTCGTCGACGATCCGGCTCATCCGGGTGGCCTCCGCGTTGATGCGACCCATGGCATCGGCCACCTGGTCCTCCGTGGCCAACCCACCCTGGGCGTACAGGGACGAGTAGCCGCGCAGGGTCGTCAGCGGTGTGCGCAGCTCGTGGCTGGCGTCAGCGACGAAGCGGCGCAGCTGCTCCTGGCCGGCTGCGGTGGTGGTGACCATCGCATTGAACGCCGTGCCCAGCCGGCCGGCCTCGGTTGCGGGATTGCCCGACTCCACCTGGACGGCGTCACGGCCGCCGGTGGCCGTGACGTGCTCCGCCGCAGCGGTCAGGTCAGCGATCGGACGCAGTCCCAGCCGGTCGACCCAGTACGCGGCGAGCAGTGCGACGCCTGCGACCACCAGCCAGGCAAGGACGAGGGCGACGCCCAGCCGCCGCGACTGCGCCTCGACCCCGGTCATCGACACAGCCACCACCGCGTACCGCTGGGTGCCGAGAAAGGCCTCGACCAGACGGACGCGCTCCGCGCTGCCAGAGCTCGTGTTCCTGGTGACGGCGCCGGCGTCCCGCTCGTTGCCCAGCAGGCGCGGCACGAGCGCTGGGTCAGCGTCGGGGGCGAGGACCGTCCGGAGGTTGCCATTGGCCCGATGCACGCCGACGTAGACGTCGGTCAGCAGGTCGGCTGCGGCCCCCGTGCCCGCGTCCGCCTTTGTCGAGATCGCCACCAGCGCCTTCGTGTTCGCGGACAGCCCGGCCAGCCGGTCGTCGAGCTGGCTGAGCTGGTAGCCACGCTGGGTGAGGAAGACGGCCCCGAACGCGACCGCCATGATCACCAGCAGCGCAGCGATCGCGACAGCGAGTCGCCGACGCAGCGTCATCACGGTTCCCGAACGCAGTAGCCGACGCCGCGGACGGTGTGGATCACGCGCTCGCCTTCGGCATCGACCTTCTTGCGCAGGCTAGAGATGAACGACTCGATGATCGCCGACTCACCACCGAAGTCGTACTGCCAGACCGTGTCAAGGATCTGGCCGCGGGTGACGACCCGTCCGGCATTGGCCATCAGGCAGTGCAGCAGCTTGAACTCGGTGGTGGAGAGGGTGGCCTCCTGCCCGTCACGCCAGACCCGGTGGGCGTCGGCATCCAGCACGAGACCGGCGACCTGGAACCGGTTCGCCGTCGGCGTCGGGCCCACGCGGCGCAGTGCCACCTGGACCCGTGCGATCAGCTCCTCCAGCGCGAAGGGCTTGACGAGGTAGTCGTCGCCGCCCTCGGTGAGTCCGCGGACGCGATCACCGGTGGCACCCCGTGCGGTGAGGAACAGTACCGAGGCCTGGCTGCCCACGGCCCGGAGTCGCCGCAGCACCTCGTAGCCGTCGAAGTCGGGTAGCTGAATGTCCAGCACCACCACCTGGGGGTCAAAGACGGCCGCAGCGGCAAGGGCAGCCGTGCCCGTGGCCGCGCACTCCACCCGGTAGCCCTGCAGGCGCAGCGCAGAGCCAACCAGGAAGGAGATGTTGTCCTCGTCATCGACAACGAGCACCCGGGGCTCAGAACTTTCCACGGGTACAAGATGCCAGCAACCCGACCCGGACGCAGGACCGGCGGCACGGCTTCCAGCAGATCTCCAGCTTTCCTTCACGCAGTCTCCAGCAGCGGGCGCGAGGGTGGGGCATCAAACCCCGCTCAGGAGGACCCATGAAAGCCGTCACGTCCATCGTCGCCGCCACCGCAGCCCTCGCGCTCGGCGGTGGCCTCTTCGCAGCCCAGGCCATGGCCGAGCCGACTACTCCGACTGCCCCGACTCCAACCACGCCCACCAAGGGCGCCGGTCAGGGGCAGGGCGTCGGCTGGCTCTTCACCGCGCTCACCGATGTCCAGCGATCCTGCCTCGCCGACGCCGGTGTCCAGCGCCCGAACGGGAAGCTGGCGGCTGACCAGGCGAAGGAACTCCGTGCGGCCATCGATGCCGCCCTGGTGAAGTGTGCGGTGAAGGTCCCGGATCGGCTCGCCGCGCGCGAGAAGCTCGGTTTCCGCTGGGCAGCCCTGAGCGCAGAGCAGCAGCAGTGCCTCGCCGACGTCCGACTCACGCGTCCCGTCGGGCGCCTGACGGAACCGCAACGCGCGGCGGTGCGCCAGGCGAAGTTCGACGCGGTGAAGGCTTGCGGAGTCGGCCGGTAGGCGGGCCGGGATCGTGCACCGTTCTTGACCGAGCTCGGAACGGTGCGGAGTCCTGGCAAAACTAGGAAGGCGGTACCAGGTGCACCGCGACGACCGGCTCGGAGGTGAAGGAGAACGCGTGCTCCTCGAGCGCCTGGTCCTCGGCGGTGAGCCGCACCTCATGCTGGCTCAGGTGCTCCGCCCACGACGGGACGGTGAACACCTCGAGATAGGTGTCGGCGCGCTCCCCCACCCGGTAGACGTCCCAGCGAGTGGCGCCGCTGCGCAGGCGCGAACGGCGCATCCCGTCCATCGCCACCCGCCATTGCACGTACTTCTCATCCGTCACGACGTACTGCACCTGCACCTGCACGGGACCGGCGTCGAGCTCCGGCTCGATCAGGAGTTGCGCATCATTCCAGAAGGCCAGCGGTGCCCGGTCGAGGTGCCCGCTCTCGGGGAAGTGCCACAAGAAGCCGACGAGACCACCGGCGAACACCAGCCCCGCGGCGATCCACACCGCCGCGGCAAGGCTTGCGTGCTGCGCGATCAGTCCCCACACCGGTGAGGCGAACGCCTGTGCGCCAGTGAACGTCATCATGTAGACGGCGACGGCGCGGGCCCGAACCCAGCCGGGCAGGAACAGCTGGAGTTCCGCGTTCAAGGTGGCCGCTGTCGCCGTCCAGCCGAAGCCGAGCGCGATCAGCAGCGGGATCGCCGGCAGCAGTCCCGGCACGACCATGGTGAGGGCAAACGCGACGCCGAAGAGCAGGCCCATCAGGCTCAGCAGGGTGTTGGCGGAGATGTGCCGCCCGATGCGGCCAACCGTGAAGGCCGCCGTGATGGCGCCGACACCAAGGGCGCCGAAGAGGATGCCATAGCCGTCGGCACCGAGCCCGAGCTGGCGGTTGGCGATCAACGGCAGCAGCGCCCACATCGCGGTTGCCGGGGCGACGAAGATAGCCAGCCGCAGCAGGATCAGCCGGACGACGGGCTCGTGGCGCACATATCGTCCGCCGGCCCTCAGCGCCGGCAGGAAGCGTTCCCGCGCCACCGGGGCTGCCGCCGGGGGCTTCCGCCAGGCGATCAGGGCAACGATCAGGAACAGGGTGCAGGCGGCGTTGATGGCGAAGACCGGCGGAACTCCGAAGCCGGCGATAACGAGACCAGCAATGGCAGGGCCCACCGCTCGCGCGACGTTCACGCTCACCATGTCGAGGCGGATTGCCTGCGCGAAATGGGCGCGGGGCACGAGCTCGGTGATCAGCGGCTGCCAGGTGGACACCATGACGGCGTTGCCCATCCCGATGGCGAAGGTGAAGGCGAGCAGCAGCAGGGGTGGCATCTGGCCGATGGCCGTGAGGACGGCGAGGAGCCCGGAGACGATCACGAAGTAGACCTGCACCCACAGCATCAGCCGACGGCGGTCGAACGCGTCGGACAGCACGCCGGCGGCGAGCGCGAACAGCACCATCGGCAGGGTTGCGGCCGTCTGCACGAGCGAGACGATCGTCGCGGCGTTCGGATCGTTGATGAACAGCCATTGGGCGCCGACGGTCTGGGCCCAGGATCCGACACTGCTGAACACCACGCCTACCCACAGCCACAGGAACGGCCGGCTCTGGAAGGGCTCGAACACGCCGACCGGCGCTGGAGCCTCGATCGGCTCGCTCAATTCAGGCCTCCCTCGCTGCCCTGCAGTGCGTGACGTCGATATTCACGGGCGCAGCAGCGACTTGATGGCGCGGCGCTCGTCCATGGCGGCATAGGCTTCGGCGATCTCCGACAGCGGCAGGTCGAGATCGAACACCAGTCCTGGATTGATCTTCCGGGCGAGCACCAGCTCAAGCAACTGCGGCAGGTATTGACGGCAGTGGGCGGGCCCGCCCTTGATGCCGACATTGCGCCAGAACAACGCATCGACCGGCAGCTCGCCGTGGGGCACGCCGACCAGACCGATGTTGCCACCGTCACGCACGCAACCGACAGCCTGCAGCCTGGCGTCCTCCGTGCCCACGCACTCCAGCACGCAGTCCGCGCCGATGCCCTCGGTGAGCTCCTTGATCCTCGCGATGCCGTCCTCGCCCCGCTCGGCGATGATGTGCGTCGCCCCGAACTCGGTCGCCACCTTCTGACGCGG
>JBBRIY010000093.1:0-8943 GCA_038220215.1 Propionibacteriales bacterium | reverse complement strand
CCTTCCTCGACTGGTGGGCGGAGACAGCGTCCCAGCTGGGCGTGCCCGGGCTGGCGGCCCTCGGCCGCGATGCCGTCGGCATCGAGCCCCGGGCGGCGGCCGCCTCGAAGGCGTCCCGCACCAATGGCAACCCGGTTCCGATGACCACCGCAGACCTGACCGACGTCCTGCGTCGTTCACTGTGACTACCCTGAGCGCCAGGAGGCCATGATGACCGGAACCGAAGAATCGACCCCGCAGGTAGCCACGCTGCACTCGCCCCTGCATGAGCGCCACGTCGCGCTCGGAGCCAAATTCTCCGAGTTCGGTGGCTGGCTGATGCCGCTGCAGTACTCCGGCGTCGTTGCAGAACACCGCGCGGTGCGGTCCGCTGTGGGCATCTTCGACGTCAGCCACCTCGGCAAGCTGCGGATCGTCGGTGACGGTGCCGCCGACTTCGTCAACACCTGCATCACCAACGACCTCACCAGGATCGCGCCCGGACAGGCCCAGTACACGCTGCTCTGCAACGAGGCCGGCGGCGTCGTCGACGACCTGATCAGCTACCTGATCGCCGCCAACGAGGTCTTCCTCATTCCCAACGCCTCGAACACGACGAAGGTTGGCGAACTGCTGGCTGCTGCGGCACCGGCGGGTGTCCAGGTGATCAACGAGCACCGTGACCATGCCGTCCTTGCCGTCCAGGGCACGAACTCCGACGAAGTGCTCGCTGCCCTCGGGCTTCCCGTCGCAATGGACTACCTCAGCTTCACCCGGACGACCTGGCGTGGTATCGACCTGATCGTGTGCCGCACCGGCTACACCGGCGAGAAGGGCTACGAGTTGGTGGTGCCCGCTGCCGACGCCGGTGCCGTATGGGACGCGGTTCTGGCCGCCGGAGCGGAGTACGACATCCTGCCCTGCGGCCTCGGCGCGCGCGACACACTGCGCACCGAGATGGGCTACCCGCTGCACGGCCACGACCTGAGCCTGGACATCTCGCCGGTGATGGCGAACCTCGGCTGGGCCGTCGGTTGGAACAAGGACACCTTCTGGGGTGCAGACGCGCTCCGCGAGCAGCGCCTGGCCAAGGCGGGACGCCTGTTGCGCGGCCTGAAGGCGAAGGGCCGCGGCATCCCGCGTCCGGAGATGGCCGTGCAGACCGATGGTGCAGTAGTCGGCACGATCACCTCGGGCACCTTCTCCCCGACCCTGTCCGTGGGCATCGCCCTCGCCCTCCTCGACCGCACCGTGACCCTCGGAGCCGTCGTCGATGTCGTCGTCCGCGACCGTCTCGAGCCCTTCGAGGTCGTCAAGCCCCCGTTCGTGGAGCCCGGCGTCCGCGAGGCCTGACCCGTCCCGCCAGCCTGACTGCACCCAACTCACTCCACAAAGGCCGCCAGTTGCCGCAGAAGCCGCCGTTATAACGGCGGCTTCTGCGAGAAGTGGCGGCTTTCGCGTCAGGGGGTGGGGGTGGGGGTGGGGGCGGTGAGGACGTGGTGGACAAGGGGGACGCCGGGGCGGTAGGCGAGGTGCACGTGGCTGGGTGCCTCCAGGATCACCAGGTCGGCGTGCGCACCGAGGCCCAGGTGGCCGACATCGGTGCGCCGCAGGGACGTGGCGCCGCCGGCGGTGGCCGCGTGCAGGGCCTCGGTGGGCGTCATGCCCAGCTCCCGCACGGCCAGTGCGATGCAGAACGCCATCGAGGACGTGTAGGACGTGCCGGGGTTGCAGTCGGTGGCGATCGCGACCCGGACCCCCGCTGACAGCAGGCGGCGCGCGTCCGGATAGGGGTGGCGGGTGGAGAACTCGACACCCGGCAGGAGTCCGGCGACCACGCCGGAGTCGGCAAGCGCGGCCACGTCGGCATCGCTGAGGTAGGTGCAGTGGTCGGCTGCGGCGGCGCCGAGTTCGCAGGCCAGCTGGACGCCGGGCCCGTGGCCCAGCTGGTTGGCATGGAGGCGCGGCAGCAATCCGGCGGCCATGCCGGCGGTCAGGACCGTGCGTGCCGCGTCGACATCGAAAGCTCCCACCTCGCAGAAGGCGTCGATCCAGCGGGCGTGCGGGGCGCAGCGGTCGAGCATCTCGCCGGTGACCAGCGCGACGTACGCCTCGGTCGTCCACCCGTCCGGCACCACATGGGCGCCGAGGTAGGTCGTCTCGGTGGTGAGGCCGGAGGCCACGCGCAGCAGGAGTTCCTCGGTGTCGGTGTCCAGCCCGTAGCCGCTCTTGATCTCCACCGTTGTTGTGCCCTGCGCGCGCAATTCCGCCATCCGGGCAGTGGCGAGTCGGGTCAGCCCGGCCTCGCCCTCCGCCCGGGTGGCCGCGACCGTCGTGCGGATGCCGCCGGCGGCGTAGGGCTCGCCGGCCATGCGGGCGGTGAACTCGGCTGAGCGGTCGCCTGCGAAGACCAGGTGGGTGTGGGAGTCGACGAAGCCGGGGATGACGGCCCTGCCACCGGCGTCGATCACCTCGTCTGCTGCCGGCAGGTCGGCCGCGTCCCCGATCCAGGCGACGGTGCCGTCGGAGACGACGAGCCCGGCCCCGTGCCGCACCGGCCGGTCGGCGTCCCAGGTGACCAGTTCGCCGATGTTGGCGATGGCGATCGAGGTCATGGCCGGCTCCAGATCTCGTCGATCACGGCGGTGAGTTCCGCCCGTACCCAGCCGGGGTCGAGGTCTGGCCGTGCCACCACGTCGGCGGCCGTCGCAGCCCAGAGCTGCTCGCTCGCCCCGGCCGTCCGCACCGAATCCGACAGTTCGAAGCCGCCGAGGCCCCCGAAGCCGAGTGATGCGGCCCCGTCGGCGGTGGACGCCTGCCACAGCTGATCTGCCGACCAGCCCTGGCGCAGGCCACTGGCCAGCCGTTCGTGCATGGCAAGCCCACGGGCCTCTGCGAACATGTCGATGACGGTATTGGAGTCCGAGCCGAGCGTGAGGCGTACGCCGGCTTCCCGCAGCGCGACGCTCGGACCGATCCCGTCGGCGAGCTCCGCCTCGGTCGTCGGGCAGAAGCAGGCGAAGCTGTGGGCGTCACCGAGGGTGGTGATGTCGTCGGTGGTCAGGTGCGTGGCGTGCACGGCTGTTGTCCGCGCCGTCCAGATCCCGGCGTCGGCCAGCAGCTGGACGGGGGTACGGCCGGTGGCGGCGAGGCAGGCAGCATTCTCTGCCGGCTGCTCGGAAACGTGCACGTGGAGCGGTGCCTCCGGAAGGGCGGCGGCAACGGTCGCCAGCGACGCCTCGTCGACCGCCCGGACGGAGTGGATCGCCGACCCGATGACGACAGCGGCATTGCCCTCGTACCGGGCGGCGAGCTCTGCCACGCCGGCAGCCCAGGTCTCCGCATTGGGATGGACGAACCGCCGCTGAGCGTCGGCGAGGTCCTCAGCGTCGAAACCTGCGCGCAGGTAACAGGTGTCCAGCAGGCAGATGCGCAGGCCGACCTCCCAGGCTGCGGAGATCACCGCCTCGGCCATGGCGTGACGGTCCGCGTACGGGATGCCGCCCGGCGCGTGGTGCAGGTAGTGGAACTCGCCCACCGCGCCGATGCCCGCCAGCGCCATCTCGGCGTAGGTCGCCCGCGCCAGCCGGTGGTACAAGTCGGGGTCGAGCACCTGCGCGACGCCGTACATGCCGTCGCGCCATCCCCAGAAGTTCGACCCCCCGGGATTCCGGCCGCGCAGGGCCCGGTGGAAGGCGTGGGAGTGGCAGTTGGCGAAGGCCGGGAACACGCTGCCGGAGCCTAACGAGGGCGTCATGCCAGTTCCCTGACCACCTGCACCAGCGCGTCCACCCCGGCGTCGATGTCCTGCGCCGAGGCCGACTCCTGCGGCGCGTGCGAGATGCCGGTCGGGTTGCGGACGAAGAGCATCGCCGTCGGCAGCGTGGCAGCGAGGATGCCCGCGTCGTGCCCGGCCCCGGTGGGCAGCACCGGCACGTCCAGCAGGGTGGCGAGACGGTGGCGCAGCTCTGCATCGAAGTCCACGGCACCGGTGACCGATTCGGCTCGGACCTCGACGGTGGTGCCGTCGTTCAGCGCGGTGGCCGCAGCGCGCTCGATCAGGCTGGCCACCAAACCCTGCAGGCCGGCCTCGGACTCGGCGCGGGCATCCAGCCAGGCCGTGACCCGCGAAGGGATCGAGTTGGTGCTGCCCGGTTCCACCTGCACGCGCCCGATCGTCGCACGCTGCCCGGACTCGAGCGCAAGCTCGCGTGCGGCGAGGACCGTCGCGGCGTAGGTGAGCATCGGGTCGTACCGGTCGACCATCGCCGTGGCCCCGGCGTGGTTGCCCTGGCCACAGAAGTCGAGCCGCCACCGCCCGTGCGGCCAGATGGCGGAGGCCACTCCGACGGGAGCGCCATACGGTTCCAGCCAACGCCCCTGCTCGATATGTAGTTCTATGTAGTACTTCACGGTCTGCAGCCACGAGGCGGGACCGGCAGCGTGCGGATCCCGACCGCGGGCTGCCATCACCTCGGCGAGAGTGCTGCCGCCGGCATCCTTCAGGCTCAACGCCTGGTCGGCGGCGATCGCGCCGGTGGCGAGGCGCGAGCCAAGGCAGGCCACCCCGAAGCGGGCGCCCTCCTCGTCGGTGAAGTTGGCGACGGCGATCGGCCGTGACGGCTGCCAGCCGTCTCCCCTGAGCCGCGCGAGTGCCGCCAGCGCCGATGCCACACCCAAGGGCCCGTCCAGCGGTCCGCCCTCTGGCACGGAGTCCAGGTGCGAGCCCAGCAGCAGGGCGTCCTCCCCGGAGCCCCACCACGCGACCTGGTTGCCGTTGCCGTCCTCGGTGAGCTCCAGCCCGGCCGCCGCTGCCTGGCCGGCGAACCACTCCCGCAGCTGCATGGTCGCCGGGTCCCAGGACAGCCTCGAGTAGCCCCCAGAACTCGTTCGTCCGATGTCGGCCAGCTCGGCCAGCAGCTCGTTGGCGCCCATGATCAGCGGTCCAGCATCGGGATGCGTACGCCGCGCTCGCGGGCGACGTCGCGGGCCCGGTCGTAGCCGGCGTCGACGTGCCGCATCACCCCGGTGCCCGGGTCGTTGGTCAGCACCCGCGCGATCTTCTGGGCAGCGAGTTCCGTCCCGTCGGCGACGATGACCTGGCCGGCGTGGATGGAGCGTCCGATGCCGACACCACCGCCGTGGTGGATCGACACCCAGGTGGCACCGGAGGCGGTGTTCAGCAGCGCGTTCAGCAGCGGCCAGTCGGCGACGGCGTCCGAACCGTCGGCCATCGACTCGGTCTCCCGGTACGGGGAGGCGACCGAGCCCGAGTCCAGGTGGTCGCGGCCGATCACGATCGGGGCCGAGATGGCGCCGGAGGCGACCAGTTCGTTGAACTTGAGGCCGGCAAGGTGACGCTCGCCGTAGCCCAGCCAGCAGATCCGGGCAGGCAGGCCTTCGAAGCGCACTTTCTCCTGAGCCTGGGTGATCCAGCGGCGCAGGTGCTCATCGTTCGGAAACAGCTCGAGGATCGCCGCATCGGTGACGGCGATGTCGGCCGGGTCGCCGGAGAGCGCTGCCCAACGGAACGGACCCTTGCCTTCGCAGAACAGCGGACGGATGTAGGCCGGCACAAACCCGGGAAAGGCGAACGCGCGCTCGCAACCACCGAGTTCGGCCTCCGCACGCAGGGAGTTGCCGTAGTCGAACACCTCCGCTCCGGCGTCGAGGAAGCCGACCATCGCCGTGACGTGCGCAGCCATCGACGTCCGGGCCCGTTCGGTGAAACCGACAGGGTCGGACGCTGCCTGCGAATGCCACTCGGCCACTGACACCCCGATCGGCAGATACGAGAGTGGATCGTGCGCGCTGGTCTGGTCGGTGACGATGTCGATCGCCACGCCGTCGGCGAGCAGCCGCGGGAACACCTCGGCGGCGTTGCCGACAAGGCCGACCGAGAGCGCCCGGCGCTCGGCTTTCGCAGCCAGCACCCGGGCGACCGCGTCCGCGTAGTCGTCGGTGTACTCGTCGAGGTAGCCGTGCTCGACACGGCGGGCGAGCCGGGCCGGATCGACGTCGACGATCAGCACCACGCCCTCGTTCATCGTGACGGCGAGCGGCTGCGCACCGCCCATGCCGCCGCACCCTGCGGTCAGGGTCAGCGTGCCGGCCAGTGTGCCCTCGAACAGCTTGCGCGCAACGGCGCCGAACGTCTCGTAGGTGCCCTGCAGGATGCCCTGGGTGCCGATGTAGATCCAGGAGCCTGCGGTCATCTGGCCGTACATCATCAGCCCGGCAGCCTCCAGCTTGCGGAACTCGGGCCAGGTGGCCCAGTCACCGACGAGGTTGGAGTTTGCGATCAGCACCCGCGGGGCCCATTCGTGGGTGCGGAAGACGCCGACCGGCTTGCCCGATTGCACCAGGAGGGTCTCGTCGGACTCCAGGTCGCGCAGGGTGTCGACGATGGCATCGAAGGCCTCCCAGGAGCGCGCTGCCCGGCCGGTACCGCCGTAGACCACCAGGTCCTCCGGCCGCTCGGCCACCTCTGGGTCGAGGTTGTTCATCAGCATGCGCAGCGGGGCCTCGGTCTGCCACGAGCGGGCCGACAGCTGGGTGCCGCGTGGTGCGCGGACGGGTGGATGGGTCATGACAGCTCCGATTCGTGGGAGTGGAGAAGGGCGGCTGCGACCAGGCGGCCGCTGGTGACGAGACGGTAGGACGCCTCGATGTCGGGGGCGAGGAACCGGTCGGGCCCGGGGCCGGACACATCCTCGCGCAGCACGGCGATCGCCGCGGCCGTTGCCGGCCCTGGACGCAGCGGTGCCCGCAGTTCGATGCCGCGGGCGGCGGTCATGATCTCGATGGCAAGCACCCGGGCCAGCCCGTCCACCGCTGTGCGGAGCTTGCGGGCGGCGTGCCATCCCATCGACACGTGGTCCTCCTGCATGGCGCTGGACGGAATCGTGTCGACGCTCGCGGGCACAGCCAGTCGCTTCAAGGTCGAGCAGATGCCGGCCTGCGTGTACTGGGCGATCATCAGCCCCGAATCGATGCCGGGGTCGTCTGCGAGGAACGGCGGCAGTCCCCGGTTCCGCGACACGTCGAGGAAGCGGTCGGTCCGCCGCTCACTGATACCGGCCAGGTCGGCGATGCCGATCGCCAGGAAGTCGAGCACGTGCGCCACCGGTGCGCCGTGGAAGTTGCCGTGCGACTCCACCCGTCCGTCGTCCATCACCGACGGGTTGTCGATGGCCGACGCCAGCTCCCGCTCGGCGACCAGGGTCGCGTAGCCGACGGCGTCCCGGACCGCGCCGTGCACCTGCGGGGAGCAGCGCAGGGAATAGGCGTCCTGCACGACACCGTCGCCGACCCGGTGGCTGGCCAGGAAGGGCGAGCCGGCCAGGAACCGGCGCAGGTGGGAGGCCGAGGTCGCCTGGCCCGGGTGCGGACGCAGCGCCATCAGGTCGGCTGCGAACGTGCGGTCGGTGCCGAGCTGACCCTCAACGCTCATCGCCGCGGCAAGGTCGGCGGCGTCCAGCAGTGCCTCAAGATCTGCCAGCGCCAGGACCAGCATGCCCAGCATGCCGTCGGTGCCGTTGATCAGGGCCAGGCCCTCCTTCTCGGCCAGTAACACCGGCGCGAGGCCGTGATCGGCCAGGGCCTCTGCGGTCGGGCGCTCCCGGCCGGCGTCGACCACGGTGCCCTCGCCGATGAGCGCAAGCGCGCAGTGAGCCAACGGCGCGAGGTCACCGGAGCAGCCGAGGCTGCCGTACTCGTGCACCACCGGCACCAGCCCGGAGTTCAGCAGGGCGGCGTAGGCAGCGACCGTCGAAGGACGGACGCCGCTGTGCCCGCTGGCGAGGGTGGACAGGCGCAGCAGCATCATCGCGCGCACCACCTCGTCCTCGACGCGCGGGCCGTTGCCGGCGGCGTGCGAGCGGATCAGGCTCTGCTGTAGGCGGGTGCGGTCGCCCGCGGGAATGCTGCGCGTGGCAAGGGCCCCGAACCCGGTGGACACCCCGTACACCCCGTCGCCCCCGGCGGCCAGGACGTCGATGTGCGTGCGGGCCGCCGCGACCGCCGCCTCGGCCTCCACGGTCAGGGCGACCTGGGCGCCCCGTCGGGCCACGGCGACGACATCGCACCGGCTGACCGCGCCCCTGCCTACCAAGACGCCCGTGCCTACCAAGATCTGCTCCATGGGGGAATTGAAGTCCCGTCGAGGGTCCGTGGCCGAGTACCTGGACACCGGTTCTGTCTCGGATGCGAGACTGGAGGGGTGAGTCGCCCCGTCCCGTCGGCCACCGCGGCGCTCCAGGTCCTGCGGTACCTGTCGCTGCGCACCGCACCCGTCCCCGCTGGCCGGATCGCGCTCGATCTCGGCCTGCCCCGCTCCACGACCTACCACCTGCTGCACGCCATGGCAGCTGAGGCCTTCGTCGTGCACTATCCCGACGACCAGCTGTGGGGCGTCGGCGTGGCAGCCTGGGAGGTGGGGCAAGGGTTCACCCGGCAGGAGCCACTCGCCCGGCTGTCCCGGGTGCCGATCGCGCGCCTGGTCGACGCAACCGGGGTGTCCGCGCACCTCGCCGTGCTGCACGGCGCGGACGTGGTGTACCTGATCGAGGAGCGCGCTGCGGGTCGTGCCCGGCTGGTCACCGACGTCGGGGTCCGTCTGCCCGCCCACCTGACCGCCACCGGGCGTGCCATCCTCGCCACCCTGCCGCCGGCTCAGGTGCGGGCTCTGTACCCGAACAGGGCCAGCTTCGTGCAGCGCACCGGACTCGGCCCGGGTTCGCTCACGGAATTGCGGGCCGTCCTTGCCGCCACCCGCCGGCGCGGCTACGCCGAGGAGGACTCCGAGGTGACGGAAGGCTTCAGTTCCGTCGCCGTTGGATTACGGTCGCCGTCCAACCTCGCCGCGGTCGCGCTGACCTGGCGGGCGCCCCTGGATCGCAACGCCGAGCAGGTGCTCACGGCCCTGCAGCAGACCGCAGCAACCATCGAGTCGCGACTGCGCTG
>JBBRIY010000092.1:0-8966 GCA_038220215.1 Propionibacteriales bacterium | reverse complement strand
CACCCCCCGGCAGCGGATCGCCGTCAGCCGGGAGATCGCCAACCTCGAGCTGGCCGGCGACCACGCGGCCGTTGCGCGACTGGAGAAGGACTTCGACTACCAGGTTGTGCACACCTGCGCGGTTGACGGCATGTGCGGCACGGCCTGCCCGGTGAACATCAACACCGGCCTGCTGGTGAAGAAGCTCCGACGGACCACCATCCCGAAGCCGACGGCGGCGGTCTGGACGACGCTCGCCAAGCACTGGAAGGGCACCACGGCGACCTTCTCGACCGTGATGAGCCTCACCGACGCCCTGCCGGGGCCCCTCGAGGTTGCCCTCACCGGTGTCGACCATGGCGCACGCTTTGTGCTCGGAAGCGACTCCATCCCGCTGTGGACGGCAGAACTGCCCGGCGGCGGCAAGCCCCGGCGTCGGCCGCAGCCCACCGGCGAGGTGACGGCTGTCTACCTGCCGGCGTGTGTCAATGTGATGTTCGGCCCGATGGAAGGCGTGGGGGTCCAGGTCAGCTTCGAGGCGCTGTGCGCGCAGGCCGGGGTGAAGCTCCTGGTGCCGGAGAAGATCGAGTCGATGTGCTGTGGCACGCCGTGGTCGAGCAAGGGGATCCCGGACGGCTACGCCGAGATGCGCGAACGCGTGCTGCCGATCATCAGGGAGGTCACCGACAACGGGCGTCTCCCGGTTGTCTGCGATGCGTCCAGTTGCACCGAGGGATTCAAGCACATGATCGAGACCGATCCTGACCTTCACGTCGAGGTCATCGACTCGGTTGCCTTCGTCGCCACCCATGTCCTTCCGGTGCTCGGGGAGTACACGAAGCTGGAATCGCTCACCATCCACCCCACCTGTTCCTCCACCCAGATGGGCCTGAACGCCGATCTCGTGAAGGTCTCCCAGGCGGTGGCCGAGCAGGTGAACGTACCGCTGGACTGGGGCTGCTGCGCCTTCGCCGGTGACCGTGGGATGCTCCATCCCGAGCTGACCGCGTCGGCCACCCGTAAGGAAGCTGCTGAGGTCGCAGAGCTGGACGCAGAGGCACACGCCAGTTGCAACCGCACCTGTGAACTCGGCCTCACACGGTCCACCGGGAAGTCGTACCGGCACGTCCTCGAATTGCTGGCAGAACAGGCGGGCCTGGTGAAGTAGGCCCATCGCCTTCCTCTGGATGAGACGCTGAGCCCCCGGGGCATTCCGCCCCGGGGCCAGCAACATGAGGAAGGAACAGCGATGGACCCGAAAACCACCGCCCTTGTCTTGATCGAGTTCCAGAACGACTTCACCAGCGAGGGGGGCTCGCTCCACGGAGCGGTCGCCGAGGTGATGGCAGCGACGGATACCGTCGGCCACGCCCAGCAGGCGCTGGCAGCAGCACACAACGCCGGCGCAACGGTGATCCACAGCCCGATCTCGTTCGCGCCGGGCTACATCGAGATCAGCGCCCACCCGTACGGCATCCTGAAGGGCGTCGTCGACAGCACGTCCTTCGTGAAGGGCACCTGGGGCTGCGAGATCGTCGACTCCATGGCACCGGCCGAGGGCGACATCGTCCTGGAGGGCAAGCGTGGCCTCGACGCGTTCGGTTCCACCAACCTCGACTTCATCCTGCGGTCGAAGGGCATCAAGACCATCGTGCTGGCCGGCTTCCTGACCAACTGCTGCGTCGAGTCAACCATGCGCTCGGCCTACGAGAAGGGCTTCGAGGTCTACACGCTCACCGACGCTGTCGGAGCCACGTCGCTACCCGAGCACAGCAACGCCATCACGTACGACTACCCGATGTTCTCCAAGCCGATCACCACCGCGGAGTTCGTGACGACGGTTGCCGGGACTTCAGACGTGACAGCTGACACATCGCGCGGCTACTGAAGTTGCTTCGCGTTCTCTGACAGAATCGCTTTCTCACAGCCAATTTCCGCGGGCTGTGAGCCCTGAATCGGCGGTGGCGACCCCAACCCCTCCGGGCCGTCACCGCCCCTCGTGTCTTCGCAGCGGATCAGCTGCCGAGCCGGGGGAGCACGACAGTGCCCTCGCCGTCGGTGATCTCGGCGAGTTCTTCCGGCGGCATGCTGCTGCCGGGTAGCCGGATCGTGAACTCCGCGCCGCCGGGCTCCGAGCGTCCCGCCTTCACCCAGCCGCCGTGGGCCTTGATGGTCTGCGCGACGATCGAGAGGCCCAGGCCGGAGCCGGGGGTGTTGCGGGCCTTGTCGGAACGGTAGAACCGGTCGAACACGTGCGGCAGGTCGGCCTCGGCGATTCCCGGGCCCTCGTCGGCGATCCGTACCCTGTCGCCGACCAGGCGGACGGTGATGGTGCCACCGGGCGGGGAGAATTTCACGGCATTGTCGAGCAGGTTGGTGATCGCCCGCTCGAGGCTGTCGGGTTCGCCGACCAGGAACAGCGGCTCGAGCTCGACGTCGAAACGCAGGCCCGGACCCCGGCGTCGCGCACGCGTGAGCGCACTGTTGACGACGTCGCGCAGGTCGATGGGTTCGGGGTGCGGCTCGACCTTGTCCTCACGGGACAGGTGCACGAGGTCGCCGATCAGCTGCGTGAACTCGCCCAGCTGGGCGGCGATGTCGCGAAGGATCTCGCTCCGCGCTCCCGGCGGCAGCATGCCCTGGCGGTCGTCGGCGATCAGCAGCTCGACGTTGGTGCGCAGCGACGTCAGTGGCGTGCGCAGCTCATGGCCGGCGTCCCCGATCAGGCGGCGCTGCCGGTCCCGCGAGGAGGCAAGCGTGCTCATCATGGTGTTGAAAGAGCGGGTCAGGTCGGTGAGCTCGTCCATGCCGCCGGGTTCGATGGCCTCCAGCTGGTCGGTCTCGGTGACCCGGATCACGGCCTCCGTCAGGCGCTGGATGGGTTCGAGGCCGGAGCGGGCGATCACCCAGCCGATGGCGCCGGCCACCAGCACGGCCAGCAGGCCGAAGGTCAGCAGCGAGAACGCCAGGATGCGAAGGATCTCGTCCGTGGCCTGGAGCGGACGGCCCAGCACGAGCGCGTAGTGGTTGACGCCGTCGGTCAGCGGGACGGCGACGATCCGGTAGGCATTGCCCTCGGTGTCGACGCCGGTACGCGCGGACGACCCGGTCTGGGTGCGTGCCACCGCCATCTCGCGTGCGGTCGGCACCAGCACGGTGGTCGCGCCGGGTGGCGCGATCGTCCGGTTGTCCGAACGGATCACCAGCACGGTCACGTTCGCCGTCGCGAGGGCGTCGCTGTTCAGCCCGCCCATGCTCTCGATGTCGCCGGAGATCCAATTGCTGGTCACCGCTGCGATGTCGACCAGCTCCCGATCGAGCTGGTCGTAGACCGCCACCGTCGTGATCACATACGCGGCGATGCCAGTAATGGCCACCGCGCCGGCGACAGCAGCAGAGATGAGTGCTGTCAGCCGGTCGTGCAGTGGCCGGTTACTGACCGAGAGGACCGAGCGGAGCCAACGGATCACGGCGGGGACTCACGCAGCACGTAGCCTATGCCGCGCACGGTGTGGATCAGTCGAACTTCGCCCTCGCCCTCGGTCTTGCGGCGCAGGTAGCCGATGTAGACCTCCAGGGAGTTGGCCGTGGTGGGGAAGTCGAAGCCCCAGACCTCGTTGAGCAGCCAGCTGCGCTCCAGCACCCGACGAGGGTTCTCCAGGAAGGTCTGCAGGAGTGCGAACTCGGTGCGGGTCAGGCTGATCTTGCGCCCGTTCCTCGTCACCTCACGGGTCTGCAGGTCGAGGGTGAGGTCGGCGAAGCCCAGGGCCTCGGCCCCCGGCTCGTCCGTAGCCGGACGCGCACGGCGGGTCAGCGCGCGCAGGCGGGCCTGCAGTTCCTCGAAGGAGAACGGCTTGGCCATGTAGTCGTCGGCGCCGGCATCCAGGCCGTCCACCCTGTCCCCGATGGCGTCGCGCGCGGTGAGCACAAGGATCGGGACATCGTTGCCGGACGCCCGGAGCGAGCGGGTCGTCTCCAGGCCGTCGAGTCGCGGCATCATGACATCCATGATCACGGCGTCGGGACGCATCGCCGACAGCCGTGCGAGGGCCTCGATCCCGTCGCTGGCAGTCGTGACTTCCCAACCCGAATAGTGCAGCGATCGTGCCAGGGAGTCCCGGACCGCCTGGTCATCATCGACAACGAGGATATGCATGGGTCCAGACTGCCATGCCCACGGCAGGCGTGGTTCGAGGCAGGCAGCACTCCGGCCGGGCAGCACCGGCAGAACTCATCCGGCGACGAGCTCCTTCGCGCGCTTGAGCACCTCGGGCATCGCAGCCTCGATCTCGGCGAGGGTGGTCTGGAAGTCGGAGTCGTCGCCGTACCACGGGTCCTCGATGGGTGAGCCGGGCACGGCGTCGCGGTCGAAGTCCGTGAGCAGGTACAGGTTGTGCGCCTGGGGGACGAGGGTGCGGAGCCTGCTCAGGTGCAGTTCCTCCATGCCAATCAGCATCGAGGCCGACTTCACCTCGTCCGGCGTGACCTTGTGCGCGGTGAACGGGCCCGGGTGGTAGCCGGCTGCCGTCAGGGTCGCCGCAGCCCTGGGGTCGATCGGGTTACCGGCCTCCTCGGCACTCACTCCTGCACTGTGGAAGGTGATACCGCGCAGGCCCTCGCGTGCGGCCTGCTCGCGGGCCACCACCTCGGCCATCGGCGAACGACAGATGTTGCCCCAGCAGACGAACAGGATGTCAGCGCTCATCGATGGTTCTCGCCGCGCTTGTTGAAGAACGCGTTGAGGATGAAGCTGACGATCGAGACGATCAGGCCGCCCCAGACCGCCGATCCCCAGTCGCTGACGCTCCAGCCCAGGTTCAACTCGCCGGCCAGCCACGAGACCAGCAGCAGCAGGGCTGCGTTGATCACGAGCAGGAACAGCCCGAGCGTGATCAGGATCAGCGGGGCGCTCACGAACTTGAACATTGGCTTGACGAGGCTGTTGACCACACCGAAGATCGCGGCGACGAGGATGAGCGTGATGGACCGGCTGCCCAGGTCACCGTCGGCGAGCACGATGCCGGGAAGCAGCCAGGTGGCTACCGCCAGGGCGGCGGCGCTGGCGAGGAAACGGACGAGCATGGCCCCATGCTACGCACCTCGCCTGTCGCGGCGGGCCGCGGCTCAGGTATGCCACAGTTCTCCCATCTGATGAGCAGAAAGGCGGACGGTGGCCAACACCCTTACCGGCAGGCACTTCCTCAAGGAGCAGGACCTCACCCCTGGGCAGTGGCGTGAGCTGCTCAGCCTCACCGGGGAATTGAAGTCCGCCCGGAAGTCCGGCACCGAGCGCCAGCTCCTCGGAGGCATGAACATCGCCCTGATCTTCGAGAAGACCTCCACCCGCACCCGCAGCGCCTTCGAGGTCGCCGCCCACCAGCAGGGCGCGCAGGTGACCCAGATGGACGGCAACTCCTCCCAGCTGGGCCACAAGGAATCACCGGCGGACACCGCCCGCGTGCTGTCGCGACTGTTCGACGGCATCGAGTACCGCGGTACCTCCCAGTCCACGGTGGAGACCATCGCGCGGTACGCGAGCGTCCCGGTGTGGAACGGGCTCACCGACGAGTGGCACCCGACGCAGAGCCTGTGCGACATGTTCACCATGCGCGAGTCCTCAGGGCTGGAGGACCACGACATCACCTACGCCTACGTCGGGGACGCGCGGTTCAACGTGGGCTGCTCGCTGTTGGTCGGTGGCGCGCTGCTGGGAATGGACGTTCGGGTCGTGGCCCCGGCCAAGCTGTTGCCGCCGCCGGCTGTGATCGCGACAGCGCGCCGGATCGCCGAGCAGACCGGCGCGAGGATCACCCTCACCGAGGACCTCGACGCGGTGTCGGGCTGCCAGTTCATCCACACCGACATCTGGGTGTCGATGGGCGAACCGGAGAGCGTGTGGACCGAGCGCATCCTGTTGCTGCGCGACTACCAGGTGAACGCTGCGCTGCTGGACCGTACCGGGGTGCCCGAGGTGAAGTTCATGCACTGCCTGCCCGCGTACCACAACCGCGACACCACGGTGGGGGAGACGGTCTACAACCGGTTCGGGTTGACCGAGCTCGAGGTGACCGACGAGGTCTTCGAGTCGGCGGCATCGATCGTCTTCGACCAGGCGGAGAACCGCATGCACTCGATCAAGGCGCTGATGGTGGCCACCCTCACCTGAGGCCGGTCCAGCCATCCAGGGCTGGGCTGCCGGGGTCGAGCCGCTGTACGCCGCGCCCGTCGAGCGCGGCAGCGACCGCGTCCGGGGCATCGAGGAACCACTGCACGAGCGACTGGCTGCCTGCCCGGAGTGTGACGGTGTGGAACGAGTGCCCCCGCGACGGGGGCGGCGACACGGTGTAGGAGGTCAGCCGCTCGTAGGGCACCCGGACCACCAGTGAGCCGTGGCTGGGGAAGAACCGCGCGCGCAGGGGCTCGCCGTGGCTGACGATCAGAAGTTCAGCCGGCGCGTCCAGCACGATAATTCCGTTGCCGAGCCGGGGACGTCCGCGTTCGTCCCGGCACAGGCGGTTGCCGTGCTCGGCGTGGATCGGCACCAGCGGCGGCGGCACCTCGCGCCGCAACTGGTTGAAGGCGCTGGTGAAGAAGGCATCGCCGATGGCGACAGCAGCGAGCGGGACCCGCCAGCCCGGTGATGACGCCGTGAGAAGGCAGCCGACCACGAAGTCCATGGCCGACCTCAGCTCGCCGCCTGCCGCGCTGTTGAGATCGAGGTGGATTCCCGTGCCGTCCTCCAGCAGCAGCGACCAGCGGGCATCCAGTAGCTGGGTGCGGTAGGTGGTCGCCACGATCTGGCGCCAGCCGGCAACCTGCTGGCGCACGGCGCCACCGGCCAGCCTCAACACGCACAAGCCGTCCTCGTGGATGGCGACGACGGCTGCGAACAGGTCCATGCCGGGACGCAGGTCCGCGCGGTCCTCCTCGCGGGGAACCTTCACGAGGAACCTGGCTCCGGCGTGCTCGGCGTAGTACGCGCGGAACGCCCGCGGCATGTCCTGCACCGACCGGACCGGCTCGATCCACGGCCCGAACGCGTCGTACTCGCGCAGGTCGGCCGGGTCAGCTGCGCGGCGCCAGTCGACCTCCTGGCCATCGGTCACCGCAGGACCCCTGCGCCCTCGCCGCGCGGCTCGGCGGGGAGCACCCTGCGTCGATTGAGGGCATCGATCACCGGCGCCGGGCGGTCGAGAAAGGGCTGCTCGATCAGCTGGTCGCCGGCGCGCAACCCGAGGGTGACGAAGTCCGGCCCGGCGCTGCTTGCCATCACTGCCCAGGAGTCGAGCCGGCTGTACGGCACGATCAGCACACTCGTGGCGTAGTTGGCAGAGAAGATCGACCGGGTCGGCTCCCCTCCGCTGACGAGCACCAGCGCTTCCGGGGTGTCCACGACCATCAGCCCTGTGGACAGGCGGCGGGCGAACCGACCCGAGCGGCACAGGCGGTTCTTGGGCTCGACGTGGATGGCGACCACCGGCGCGGGGAACGTTCGCTTCAGCTCTGCGAGCTTGCTCGCCGAAAAGTCCTGTGGCACGGCGACGTCGGGCAGGTCCGGCTCGCCGGGTCGCGCCGGAACCGCGACGATGTGGGCCCGCACATAGGCGGTCACCTTCGCCATCAGGGCGGTGCCGACGCTGTTGTGGGGCACGTGCAGGGCGGAGCCGTTCGACAGCAGCAGCGACCACTCCGCCAGCAGCAGATTGGTGTTGGCGCAGCAGGCAACCACCTGTTCCCAGGTGGCGTCCTCGCGGGTCACTGTGCCGCCGACCAGGCGCAACTGGCACACTCCGCGCTCTCCCACGGCCAGCACTGCGGCGAACAGGTCCTGGCCGGGACGGGCCTGCGCCCGGTCGATGTCCTTGGGGATCTTGAGCAGGAAGGCGGCGTCGGCCAGTTCGGAGTACCACGGCCGGAACACCCGTGGCATGTCAATGGGAGTGCGCACCGGATCGATCCACGGCCCGAAGGCGTCGTACTCCCTCAGGTCGTCGGGATCGGCGTCAGCGCGCCAGTCGGAGTGCGGGGCACGGCGGGCGCGCGGGGCCATGGTTTCCTCCTGTACTACTGATCGAAGGGTAGCCACGTTCACGCAAGGGATCCGGCGCGGACGGGGTATCGAGACTGCGACGGTTGGTCGATTAAGTTGACCTCCATGGCCCTTCCGATGTCCCTGCCCGCGTCGCGTGTCCCCGACCCGGCCCTGGCGCCGCCGCTGAACTGGGGCATCATGGCGCCCGGCTGGATCGCCCACATGTTCGCGTCCGCGCTGCGTGCCTCGACGCGGCAGCGGCTGGTCGCCGTCGGTTCCCGCTCGCCGGAACGCGGACGCGCCTTCGCCGACGAGTTCGGCATCCCGCGGGTGCACACCTCCTATGCCGCCCTCGCCGCCGATCCGGAGGTCGACGTCATTTATGTCGCGTCCCCACACAGCGAGCATGCGGAGCAGGCGCTGCTGGCGATCGAGGCCGGCAAGCACGTGCTGGTGGAGAAGGCGTTCACGCGCAACGCGAAGGAAGCCCGGCGCGTCGTTGTTGCCGCCCGCAAGCGCCAGGTTGCGGTGATGGAAGCGATGTGGACGCGGTTCCTACCGCGCACCGACATCGTCCGACAGTTGCTGGCAGACGGGGTCCTCGGCACGGTCGAGACGGTCACGGCCGACCACGGCCAGCTGCTCCCGGCCGACCAGGTACCGCGGTTGCACAACCCGATCCTCGCGGGTGGGGCGCTGCTCGACCTGGGGGTCTACCCGGTGTCGTTCGCGGCGTTCGCGCTGGGGATTCCAGGAGCCATCGTCGCCACCGGGGCCCTGACGCCGACCGGCGTCGACCGGCAGGCAGCAGCGTTGCTGACGAGGTTCCCGAACAACCCGGACGCCCAGGCGCTGGTCAGCTGCACGCTGGCGGCCAAGACGCCGACGACGGCCAGCATCAGCGGTCGCCTCGGCCGGATCGAACTGGACGGTGAGTTCTACGCTCCCGGGCGGG
>JBBRIY010000091.1:0-8994 GCA_038220215.1 Propionibacteriales bacterium | reverse complement strand
CGAGACCGGCTCTTGCCGGTGGAGTGGCCGAGAGGCGAGGCAACGGACTGCAAATCCGTGTACACGGGTTCAAATCCCGTCTCCACCTCGGGCGGCTGGCGCAGCGGTAGCGCGCTTCCCTGACACGGAAGAGGTCACAGGTTCGATCCCTGTGTCGCCCACCGAGAGAATCCCCTCGTAATGAGGGGATTTTCTGATGTTCAGACCACCAAGAAGCATGCGGCCAGCAGTGCGATCGGGCCGAACATCATTGTGGCAACGCTCGCTGCATAGTCCGCGTTCTGCGTCCTTGCCCAGCACCGCCGCGTGAGCGAGCCGTTGGGGGAGGCGTTGTGGACGGCATCGTCATCACCAGGTCCTGGACGTCGGGGGTCCACGGGCGCGTCAGTCGTGGCGTCTGGCCTATCGGCGCTTCGCCGCCGCGTGCGCGTTGCCGAGCAGGTCCTGCAGTTCGGCAGACGCGCGTCCGCCCGGCTGGACGATGCACACCCAGCCCAGGTGTCCGTAGGCGGGATGCGGGAGCACCGTGTCTCGGAGGGTGCCGTCGCCCAACCGGCGGGTGGTTCGCAGAAGACCGGTTGGCTCCAGGGTGTAGATCTTGGGCCATGACCGAACAGCAGCCGTACGAGGTTGTGTCGACCTTCCCTGAATTCGAACTCCGCCGATACGCCGGGCACCTGATCGCCGAGGTCGAGGTCGATGCGTCCTTCACCGATGCGGGGAACCGCGCGTTCGGGGTGCTGGTCGCGTTCATCTCGGGTCGCAACAGCGCTGGCGGCAAGGTCGCGATGACAGCGCCGGTCGTACAGCAGGAAGCCTCGACGCGGATTGCCATGACCTCGCCCGTGATCCAGTCCGGTGTCGAGCCGGGGCGTCAGCGGGTCGGTTTCGTGATGCCCGCCGAGTTCACCCTGACGACCCTGCCCACTCCGCAGGATCCACGGATCGAGATCCGGGAGGTCCCGGTCGAACTCGCTGCCGCCAGGTCCTTCTCCGGTCGCTGGTCGGAGCGGATCTACCAGGAGCAGCTGGCTGAACTCCTGAAGGTAGTCGTGCAGGCAGGGCTGGTGGCCACCGGTGCGCCGCGGTTCGCCCGCTTCGATCCCCCCTGGACGCCGTGGTTCCTGCGTCGCAACGAGGTGGTGGTGCCGGTGACCGCCTCCGCGTCAGCCGCCAGCCCCGGGGCTTGAGCGACCCAACAGCGCCAGCTGCGCGGCCAGCCTCCAGCGGGGGTCGTCGAGGTCGTCGCCGAGCAGGTCATGGAGCTGTTTCACCCGGTACGCGACGGTCTGTGGATGGATCCCCAGTTGTGCGGCGATTGCCGAGCGTTGCCCCCAGTGCTCCAGCCACGCGGACAGCGTCGCGGTCAGCCGATCGCGTTGCGGCTGCTTGAGGGCGTCCAGCGGCACCAGCACCGTCTCGCCGAGGATGGCGGCCACGTCGGGCGCTCCGCGGGTCAGAAGTTCAGGAAGCCAGTCGACCACCCACAATGGCTCACCCCCGGCGCGCTCGGCGAACAGCTGTGCCGTGGCCCACGACCGCCGGGCTTGCAGGAGCGGCACCGCCGGTCCCACCCTCAGGGCCGCGCCATCGGGGTGGACGGCCCGGACGAGCCGCGCGAGGCGATCGACAGCCGTGTCCACAGGCAGGTCGGCCGGCAGCACCACGACGGCAGCTCCGTCCCGTTCCGCGACGAAGCCCGGGTGAACCCCGCTTCGCACCTCCGAGATGGCCTCCATCGAGGCCACCACCACCACGACCGAGGCCGGAACGCTCCAGCCGACCTGGGCCGACACCGCACGCACCCCGTCCTCGTCGCCGTGCAGGAGCGCCTCGAGTAGCCGGCGCAGCCGCCGCTCGCGTTCACCGGCGTGCGTCGAGACCTCGCTCGCATAGCCTTCCGCGCTCTCAGCCTGAAGGGCGTCGACGAGGGCGAAAACGGACTCGCCGAGGGCGACCTGGGCGGCGGGGGAGCTGTCGAGCTCGCTCAGGGCCCCAGCCACCTCCGTGTACAGGACGCGGGTCCCCACCCGGTAGGCGGTCAAGAGGTCCTCGAGACCGCGTCCCTCCCTGGCCTCGCCAGCGCCAAGCTCACGGAACCGCACACGATCCGGTTCGGTGAAGGTCTGCGCCTGGGTGCCGATCAGGGCCACGAACCTCGACACCACCGACCCGGTCGCGGCGTCCAGGTCGCCCCGCACCTTCGGGTCGGCCATGCGTTCGGTCCAGGCGTTCTCCAGGTCGATCAGTTCCAGGATCTCGGCCTGGATCCGTCCCACGTGTGGTGCCAGGACCGCGGCAAGCTGCGACGGCAGCCTCGCCCAGGGAGGCAATTGCGGCAAAGTTGTCACGCGATGATAGTAAGGCACGGGTTCATTGGCCGTGAGGGCAAGAGAATTGGCAGACCGTGATGATGAAGAATGGACCCATGGAGTACGCAACCAGTCGCGAACATGTTGTCAGTATGTGCCGCACGATGTTGGAGCAGGGTTTCCTGAAAGCCACCGAGGGCAATGTCTCGGTGCGGGTTCCCGGCCGTCAGCTCTACGCGGTCACGCCGAGCAACTACGGCTACGAGAAGATGCGCCCGGAGGACATCTGCCTGATGGACTTCGACGGGAAGGCCGTGCAGGTCGACGGAGCCTCCCAGCTCGCGCCCTCCGTGGAGGCCGGCATGCATGCCACGATCTACCGCGAGCGCCCCGACGTGAACGCCATCGTCCACACCCATCAGCCGTTCGCGTCCGCGCTTGCCTACCTCCGGCGTCCGATCCCCGCCCTGTCCGACGAGCAGAGCCGTTTCCTCGGTGGCGAGGTCCCGATCGTGGACTACGCCCCGGCGGGCACGGGTTTCCTTGCCAGGAACATGGGGAAGAAGCTCAGCTCGGGCGGCAACGCCTTCATCCTTGCCAATCACGGGGTCGTGGTGCTCGGCTCCGACCCCGAGCGGGCCGTCTTCGCCATGGGCCTGCTGGAGAAGGTCTCGATCGCCTACCTGATGGCGCTGGTTACCGAGCCGGACAAGGTGTACACCGTGCCGGCGCCCATTCGCGAGATCGCGATCGGCAAGCTCCGCTCCGAACAGAAGCGGATCGCGGCCCGGGTGACAGCCTCGGTCCCCGTTGAGCAGTTCGGGGAGGAACCGCTGCCGAGCGCGGACGCATTCGCCGCGCTCTTCGTGGCCGCACCCGCCGACACTGCTCCGTTAGAGCCGACGGTCGTCCCCGGTGCCGACTCCGCCCGCCTCGGCTACGCCATCTCCACCTACCCGGACATCGAGGACGTCTACCGCCGGCTCTATGCCCTGGTCGACCAGCCCGTGCGTGGCCCGCGCCATGACGCGATGCTCGGTGTGCTGGACTACTTCGAAACCCGGTGCGTGCGCAGCAAGGAGATCACCGCCCGCGCCAAGAAGCTCATTCCCGGCGGCGTCCAGCACAACCTTGCCTTCAACTACCCGTTCCCGCTGGCGATCAGCAAAGCCGAAGGCGCCCAGCTCACAGACCTCGACGGAAACACCTACATCGACTTCCTGCAGGCCGGCGGCCCGACGATCCTCGGCAGCAACTACGCCCCGGTGCGGGACCGCGTCACCGAGGCGCTGCGCGACTGCGGACCGGTGACCGGGCTGTTCCACGAATACGAACTCCGGCTCGCCGAACTCGTCAACCACTACCTGCCCAGCGTCGAGGTCTACCGGGCACTGGGCTCGGGCACGGAGGCCGTCATGGCGGCCGTGCGCGGCGCTCGGGCGTTCAGTGGCAAGCCGATGGTGATCAAGATGGGCGGCGCCTACCACGGCTGGTCCGACACGATGGTGGTCGGCCTGCGCGTGCCCGGCACCTGGCGGATGAATGCCAAGGGCATCCCACTGGGTGCCACGGCCGATACCCGCGAGGTGTTCCCCGAGTCGCTGCGCGAACTCAAGCGCAAGCTCATCGAGAACCGGGCCCGCGGAGGCACAGCCGCCGTCATCGTGGAGCCGGTCGGGCCCGAGAGCGGCACGCGTCCGGTACCGCACGACTACAACCAGAAGATCCGCGAACTCTGCGACGACTTCGGCGCCCTGCTGATCTTCGACGAAGTTGTGACCGGCTTCCGGCTGGGCATGGGCGGAGCGCAAGGCTACTTCGGGGTGCGGCCCGACCTGACCGTGCTCGGCAAGGCCGTGTCCGGCGGTTACCCGATGGCCGGGGGAGTCGGTGGCCGCGCCGACATCATGTCCGTCTTCGGCTCGGGTCTGGACGGGAAGGCCGGCGCGCACGTCCAGGTGGGCGGAACCCTTTCTGCCAACCCGCTGTCCTGCGCCGCAGGGGTGTTCGCCATCGAGGAAATGGCACGAACCAATGCCCCGGTGATCGCCGGACGGGCCGGGGACCGGCTGACTGAGGGCCTGCGTCGCCTGATCGCCAAGCACGGCCTGCCGTATGTTGCTTACAACCAGGGCTCGATCGTGCACCTGGAATCCACCGGCGTCCTCATGCTCTCGATGCGGAACCCGGCCAAGCTGCTGAAGGAGAACCCGGTGCGCAAGCGGGTCATGGAGCAGATGGGCGCGGTCTACGCCGCCCACGGCCTGATCACGTTGGCCGGCTCCCGGCTGTACACGTCGATGGCGTGTACCGACGCCGTCATTGACGAAGCCCTCGTGCGTTTCGACCGGTCGTTCGCGCTGGTCGACGGGGTCTGAACGATGCCGTCCGCTGGTCACAGGCACCTCCGCTGATGGCCGTCGTCCCGCCACAGGTCCTCGCCGCCGACCTCGGCACGTCGGGCATGAAGCTCGCCCTGGTGGGGTTCGACGGCCAGGTGGTCGGCTGGGAGAGCGAGCCGGTCGACCTGGTGATCCTGCCCGGTGGCGGGGCCGAGCAGGTACCGCAGGACTGGTGGGACGCGATCGGAGCCTGCGCAGCGAGGCTGGCAGCGCGGCACCCCGCCCATTTCCGCGCCGTGACCACGGTCTGCTGCTCGACCCAGGGTGAGGGCACGATTCCGGTGAGCGCCACCGGTGAGGCACTCACCAATTGCATCCTGTGGATGGACATGAGGGGCGCGGCCAACCTCAAGCGCCAGTTCGGCGGCCGCCCGGCCATCAACGGGCTCTCTGCGGCACGGCACGCCCGCTGGATCCGGATGACGGGAGGTGCCCCTTCACCGACAGGGAAGGACCCGGCAGCGCACATGCTGTGGGTGCGCGACGAACTTCCCGACGTCTACCGCCGCACGGCCACGTTCCTGAACGTCCTCGACTACCTCAACCTGAGGCTGACCGGGCGCACGGTCGCCACGGTCGACTCCATCCTGACCAGCTGGGTCACCGACAACCGCGACCCGGGCCACATCCGGTACGACGCCACCCTTGTCGCCGGCAGCGGCATCGACCGGGACCTGCTCCCGGAGATCGTGCCCTGCACCGAGGTGATCGGGACGCTCACGGCGCGCGCGGCCGAGCACCTGGGACTACCGGCATCGGTGCAGGTGGTGGCCGGCGCCATCGACAACACCGCCGCCGCGATCGGGGCCGGCACCATCGAGCACGGTGACTGCCACCTCTACCTGGGCACCTCCTCCTGGATCGCGGGCCACTTCGCGACGAAGAAGACCGACATCCGCCACGGCATCGCCTCGATCCCGTGTGCCCTGCCGGATCGCTACCTCATGACCGCGCTGCAGGCCACGGCTGCCGGCAACCTGGACTGGCTGCGCGACAACGTTGTGGGTGCCGGCGATCCGCTGGTGGCCGCCGACTTCCGGGGCGAGTTCTTCGCGCTGTCCGACCAGATCGTCCCCACCGTGCCGCCCGGCGCGAACGGGGTGCTGTACACGCCGTGGATCTTCGGCGAGCGGGTGCCGGTGGATGACCTCTCGCTTCGTGCGGGACTGTTCAACGTCTCGCTGCGCAACACCCGCGCCGACCTGCTCCGCGCGGTCTTCGAAGGCATCGCGCTCAACACGCGCTGGATGCTGGGTCCGGTGAACCGCTTCCTCGGTGCTCCGGTCACCTCCCTGCGCCTGATCGGGGGTGGGGCGCGCTCCGACTCCTGGACGCAGATCCTCGCCGACGTCCTGGGCGTGCCGATTCACCGGGTCAGCCAACCGGTCGCGGCGAATGCCCGCGGCGCCGGCCTGATCGGCGCGATCGGGGTGGGGGCCATCACCGCGGCGGACGTGCCGGCGCTGGTCAACGTCGCCGATGTCCACGTTCCCGACCCGGCTGCGCAGGCGGTCTACGACGAAGCCTTCGACACGTTCGTCGACCTGCACCGGCGCCTGGCCCCGCTGTACCGAAAGATCGCCAAACGGCCCTGAGGACCCTCAGCGAACCAGGTCGCCGGGGATCAGGACGTCGAGCACGGGCTCGGGTTGTCGCGCCATCCACACCCCGATCACCGCCAGCAGCACGCCGAGGATCGCGAAGCTGATCCAGAAGCCGCCGTCGCTGGTGCGCGCGGCGTCCATGAAGATCACCACGACGAAGGAAGCCTGTCCGCACAGCTGGAACAGCCCGGAGGAGGCCCCTTCCGGCGTCGGCGCGGCGATCTCGGAGGCATACTGCATCCCTACCGGCATCGCCCCGGTGAGCAGGAAGCCAACGATGAAGGCGCACAGGCCGAGGACGACGATCGACTCCTGGGGCACGATGAAGGCGAGCATCAAGGGCGCAGCCACGATCATGGGGACTGCCGTCCACGGGACGCGACGACCGGTGCGGTCCGAGGCGAATCCCAGCGCAAGGGCGCCGAGGACACCACCGACCAGCAGGGCAAGGAGCAGGATCTCCGCAGCGGACTCGGGCAACCCCATCGCACTGACGATCTGCAGGGCCCAGGTGGAGAGGCCGTTGAACACTCCGAGGGCGACGAACAAGGCGGCGAGGAAGACACGGAAGGGCCGCAGGCTCATGGCGTGGCGCAACCCGGTCAGCTCGAGGGCACGGGCGCCTGAGGCATCCGCGATGCTGTGGTCCCCGTCCCGGGCGAGGACACAGTAGGCAACGGCCGTGACGGCGGCCGCGAGCCCGTAGACGAGCAGGACCTGGTCGAGCGCAAGGCCGGCGTCGAGCAGTGCGGAGCTGAGCACCGTGCCGAGCCCGACCCCGACCATCATGGCGAGGGTGAGGATCGACACCACCGTTGCCCTGCGGTCGCGGGGGAACCACTTGCCTGCGACGGTCGTCCAGGCATTGAACATCAGCGGCTGCGCAGCAGCAACGAGGACGGTTGCCGCCATTGCCCAGGCGAAGGAGTTGCCGGCCAGGCCACGCAGGATGCCCCCGACGGCGACAGCCACCGACCCGATGCCCACCGCGAAACGGATTCCATACCGGTCGACGAGCCACGCTGCCGGGATGGACAGCGGGATGAAGACCACCATGAAGACGATCGAGAAGTATCCGATGTAGGTGGTCGACACCCCGTAGAAGGCGGCAGCGGTGGCGCTGACGGGGGAGAGGGCGATCCACTGGAGCTGGATCGTGATGTTGACCAGTACGGAGACTGCGAGGACGACCCAGCGATAGTGGGGGCCCGCGGCAGCACTCATGGTGAAGACCCTAGTGAACGGGGCCGTCAGCAGGGTGGCATTCCACCAACTGGTGTCGCGGCCGTAGCCCGGCAAGGACACGCCGGACTCCGGTTGCCGTCGACGGCCACCACCCACCATGCTGTCCTTCGGGGACATGGCTATCGGGGGGTAGTTGGCATGGGAATTGACGGTTTTGCGGAGCTCGAAAGAATGCTCCGGGAGTTCGGCCTTCGCGAGATCGAGGAGTTGGCCTCCGGCTGGAGGAACCACGGCTTCGGACCGGCTGAGCTGGCGCAATGGATGAGTGCGGGGGTTGCCGCTGACGAGCCACACATCGCTGCGGCCCTTGCTGCCGCCGAGTGGACGCCGTCACAGGCGTCACGGCTCCTCGCGACAGGCGAGCAACTGACGATCGTGCAGGCGGTACGCCGGCGTCCAGACGACCGGCGGTACGCGCGCAGCCTGCGGTCGATGGTGGGCTGAGGAGCGTCCCGCCCGACCGGCATGGCACTGGGCTGACGGCCGTGGCAGGATCGCGCCATGGCAACCAAGGGTGCGGGCCTCTCCTCCGAGGAGAAGGCTGCGATCAGGCAAGCGGCCGCAGAGCGAAAGCGTGAGCAGGAGGGCAAGGCCGGCGAGGAGGACGTGCTCGCGGCCATTGCCGGGATGAACTCGCAGGACAAGCCCGTCGCCGAAGGCCTTCACGCCCTCGTCACGCGCGACTTTCCCGAACTGACCTGCAAGACCTGGTACGGCTACCCGGCCTACGGCAAGGACGGCAGGACGGTCTTCTTCTACCAGCTCGCAGCCAAGTTCAAGACGCGATACGGCCACATCGGGTTCCAGGACGTCGCCAACCTCGACGACGGGGACAGCTGGCCGACCGCGTTCGCGATCCTGAAGTGGACCGAGGCAGTCGAGACACAGGTCGCCGCCCTCATCAAGCGCGCAATCAGCTAGGGCACCGCCGTGACGGTCACATCGAGCAGGAGGTCCTCCGCCAGCGATGTGGCCAGTGTCACCGTCGTTGCGCCGGTTCTGGTTTTGACCTGCCCTCCCGACACCCGGAAGGAAGCATCCGCGCCCGTCACGCGCCAACCGGGTGGCGCGGTGAGGGACACGGTGGCTCGCGTGTCAACGAGGTCGGCCTGCTTTGCGACGAGCAGGCGGTACTGCCAGACCGGTCCCTCTCCGTCACCCGCGGCGATACGCCGCAACGCCTGCGGCACGGACGTCTTCAGGACGACATTCTCCGATCCGCGACGCAGTCGGAACGAGTGGCCGAACGTGGGGACGCCGGCTAGGTCCTCCAGCGACGTGAAGGTGCCTTTCGACGCGGAGGCGAGCGTGGTTCCCGCTAGCCGGTGGGCGCGCAGGTAGTTTGCCCATGGCCTGGCCGGGATGCCCGGAAGCGTCCGCGCGGTCTTCCGGTAGCCCAGCGTGAGAGTGGTTGCCGCAGCCCCGTCCGCC
>JBBRIY010000090.1:0-9083 GCA_038220215.1 Propionibacteriales bacterium | reverse complement strand
GATCTCACCCGGCAAGTCGAACGTGGGCATCATCCCGCCGACGATCTCCGGGCCCGGACGCATCGGGCTGGTCTCGAAGTCAGGAACGCTGACCTATCAGATGATGTTCGAACTGCGTGACATCGGCTTCTCGACAGCCGTCGGCATCGGCGGCGACCCGGTGAACGGCAGCACTCACATCGACGCCCTGGCAGCGTTCGAGGCCGACCCGGATACCGACGCGATCGTGCTGATCGGTGAGATCGGCGGCGACGCGGAGGAGCGGGCGGCCGCGTACATCGCCGACCATGTCGCCAAACCGGTTGTCGGTTACGTCGCCGGCTTCACGGCACCCGTGGGCAAGACCATGGGTCACGCGGGTGCGATCGTCACCGGCTCCGCGGGTACCGCACGGGCGAAGAAGGCAGCGCTGGAGGCGTCCGGGGTGCGCGTTGGCCGCACGCCGAGTGAGACCGCAGCGCTGATGCGCGAAGTCATCGCTGGACTGCACTGAGGCCCGGCAAGCCGGGTCGCCTCAGCTGGTCTGGCTGGCCCGCTGGCCGGCGCGGAGGGCAACCCTTGCCCAGTCGGCGTCGACGAAGTCGAAGCTGGTCGACGGGTTGGCCAGCAGGTACACCAGGCGCGTGTCAACGCTCATCACCGCGACACGGAACACGACAGTGTTCGTGCCGGTCTTCTGCGTGACCAGATAGGTCGAGCCGCTGATCTTCGCTCCGTTTGCACCGGTGCCCTTGACCGCAGGGCCTTCCTTCACGCTCGCTGTCGGCGCCCGGTCGGGGCAGCCGGACAGGTTCTTGTCGAGCTTGCTGGCAAGCGTGCTGACGCCCTTGGCCTCGGCGAAGCTGTAGACGACCTGGTCGACCCCGAACCCCTGCGGCGCACTGCTGTCATCTGCCAGCAGCAGCGTCCGCTGAGCGACCGACTGGGTGCCCGACACCGCCTTGAGGTCGGTCCCCTCGCACAGGCTGCCGACGACGTTGAGGCTGGGATTCGGTTCGGTCGCTGCCCAGCGCCCGGCCCCAGGGGTGATGCGCGGCAGGTCGGCCGGAACCAGCCAGCCGAGCGGGTTGCCGGCCGGCGGGACGGATGTGGCGACGGAGATACTGCCGGGGCAGGTGCCGAGCGCGCCGCCGCAGCCGCGACTGAGGGCTGCCGCTGCAGCATTGGCCAGGTCGGAGGCGGTGACAGCCGTGGCCGTGGTCACGTCGATCAGGCTCACGGTGCGGCCGGTCCGGCTGATCAACAGCGAATGGAACTGGTCGGTCTGCTCCTGCACGGTCAACCGGACGACCTCTGCGGAGTCGGCTAGACCGCTGATGGTGTTGGCGCCGGTGATCAGGGCGACGGTGTCCGCGCAGGTGCCGGCCTGTGCCAGCCGGGCGGCGTAGGCCTGTGTGGCGGTGGCGTCATCGGCGTAGGTGTCGATCACCTGCACGACGGTGTCGTTCGGCGAACTCGAGGCTGTGACCTTGTTGGAAGGGCTCCGCTGGGCCTCCGGCAGCCCGTCCCCTGTCGCGGGCAGGCACAGGGGGCGCAGTCCGGCGGTCTCAACGCCAGGATCGACCCAGGTTGCGCCGCCGAGGGAGCCGAGGTCGGCTGCCGTGACGAACGGGTCCTGCGCGTCTGCGGTCCCACTTGCGCTCGGGCCGCCACTGGAGGCGGTCGAGCTCAGGGTGAGTGCCCAGACCACGCCGGCGACCACGACGACGACCGCCGCGACGGCGGCGATGACGATCAGGGCCGGTCGGGAGCTGCGGCCCTTCAGCGGGCCGGTGGTAACCGGAGCGGCGGTGGCCGGGGCGTCTGCCGCGGCGAGGGCAGGCTTCGACCCGCGGACCTTCTTCTCACGGGGCACCCGGGGCGGCTTGGACCCCTTTCCGGGCAGGGGAGGCGTTGCCGTGCCGGATGTCGGGCTGGGCTGCGAGCGGGAGAAGAAGCTCGGCTCGGACGTAGCGGTACGGCCCGGCGGCACGATGGTCGGTGCGTCCGACGGAGCGGTGGGAGCGGTGGCCACCGACCTTGGGAACGCGCTGAACGGTGTCGGGCTGGAGCCGGATCGCAGTGCTCCGCTCACCGGGGGCGGGGTGGGAAGCGCCGGGGCGGCGATGGCGGCTGCGCCGGCAAGAGTGACCGGCGGCGGTGTGGGCAGCGTGGGCGCCTGGGGGCCCTGCACTGTGGCGGGCGGAGGAGCAGTTGGTCGCACGACGGGCCGCAGGTGCGGTTCGAGGGCTGAGGCAGGTGACCCGGCGGTGGCAGCAGACCGCCGCGGTGCGGCGGAGGCGACTTCGCCGGGCTCCATGCTGGCCGAGTAACGCCGTCCGGCTGACGGAGCGAGGCCCGCTTCGGAGTCGGGAAGGACCGGGATGGGCGGGGGTACCGGAGTGGAGGAGTCGACGTCGAGCGGATCCTCCGGACTCAGCGGGCTCAGTGCGAACCGACCGCGCCGTCCTCCGCTGGAGGCAGGCGTTGTGGGCGACGGCCCGTCCTCCGGGAAATCTCGCGAGCCGAAACGGCCACCGGCGGGGGAGTCGCCGGTATCGTCCGGGAGCGGTCCGAGCGCCCTCCTGGGCGCCGACGTTCCCTCTTCTGCCACTGCTTTCCCTTGTCGTCGACGCCGGATGTCTTCGTCAGTGTAGCCATCACGGGCGTGTCCCCACATCGTTGGCGAATGGGTTGGGTCAGCATGGACGGACCATGCGAATCCCCAGGAACCGCGACTCCGAGCGCCTCAGGTTCACCGTGTCGAGTGCTCGCACCGTCCGGCTCCCGGACGTCCCGGACGCACCACCACTCCTGCCCTGGCCCCTGGCCGCGCTCGGCGGCGGGCTTCTCGCCGGGCTCGCCGGATCGCTTCTGGTGGCCGGGGTTGTGATGGTCGCCTGGCTGAGCGCGCTCGCCATCGCGCTCCCGACGGCACTGCGTTTCGCGGCGCAGGTGTGGCTGCTCGCGCACGGTGGGGTCCTCGAGGTCGGGTCCGAGGCAGTCACGCTCGTGCCACTCGGACTGACCATCGCGTTCGGGGCGATCTGCGCCTCCGTCGGGGGCTTTGCCTACCGGCAGGGACGCCAGGCCCGACCCACGGCGAGCGATGAGGGCGTTCGACGGCTCCTGCTGTTCGGTTCCATCGGGATGGTCAGCGCCGGTTATAC
Source organism: Propionibacteriales bacterium (assembly GCA_038220215.1). Lineage (GTDB taxonomy): Bacteria > Actinomycetota > Actinomycetes > Propionibacteriales > Propionibacteriaceae > Propionicimonas. Next base: position 5,934 of record JBBRIY010000090.1, on the reverse strand, counting down.
CGTCTCAGCGGTGATCGTGGCCTGGACCGTTTCCGGTGCTGCCGCCATCTGGCGGCCTGCCCTCGGCGCGCTGGTGGTGAGCGCCGTCGGTTCCGCGATCGGAGCAGGCATGGCGGCCGGCCTCCGTCCGGCGAACCTGCGTCCCGACTGGCTCCGGCGCGGGCTACGCGGAGCCGCTGCCGGGACGCTGGGACTCGTCGTTGCCTCCGCTGTGGTGCTGGCGACGGCAACGGCGCTGGGCGAGCCGCGGATCGCCGCTCTCGAGGCCGGGCTACGGTTCGACACCGGCGGTGTGTTCGTCTGGTCGCTGCTGGCGCTGGCCTACCTGCCGAACCTGCTGGGCTGGGCCGTTGCCTGGCTGCTCGGCGCGGGGTTCACCGTGGGCACCGGGTCACTGGTCTCGCTGTCCACGACGGAGCTGGGGATGCTTCCCGCCGTTCCGGTCTTCGGTGCGCTGCCACCGGTCGGGGTAGCCGACCAGTGGATGTTCGCCTGGCTGGGCCTCGGCGTCGCTGCCGCAGCGGTCGCTGGCGTCGCAGCCGTCCGTACCGGCCACACCGGACCGCTCGGAGCCCTCGCCGCCGGCGCAGCCGCGGGACTGGTCACCGGCGGCGCCTACCTGGCGTGGGCGGCGTCCAGCCGGGGCGGACTCGGCGGCCTGCGCCTGGCTGCTCTCGGGCCGCGGATGCCCGAAGCGCTCATCCTCGGCGTGCCGATCCTGCTGTTCGGTTCTGTGCTCGCCGCCATGGTCGCCTGGTTCGTCCGCCGTCGGAGCCCCGCGTCCTGAGTCCAGGGGGTGTTCGATAGGGTCGGGGCCATGCCGATGCGCCTGGTCGTCCTGGTCTCGGGCTCGGGCACCCTGTTGCAGTCCCTGCTCGACGCGTCGTCAGATGGCGAGCTGGACGCCTCCGTTGTCGCCGTCGGTGCGGATCGCGTCGACGCCTACGGACTGGTGCGGGCCGAACGGGCCGGCGTCCCCACCTTCGTGCATCCCTACCTGCCCGGCGACGACCGTGCGGCCTGGGACACGGGCCTTGCCGAACTGGTCGCCGCCCATGCGCCAGACCTTGTGGTGAGTGCCGGCTTCATGAAGCTGGTGGGCCCGGCGTTCCTCGCCCGCTTCGGCGGGCGCACGATCAACACGCACCCCGCGCTGCTCCCGTCCTTTCCCGGCGTCCATGGCCCCCGCGATGCTCTCGCCCACGGGGTGAAGGTGACCGGCGCCACTCTTTTCCTGATCGACGAGGGCGTGGACACCGGCCGGATCCTGGCGCAGGAGGCGGTGCGGGTGTTGCCGGAGGACACCGTCGAGTCCCTGCACGAACGCATCAAGATCGTCGAGCGGCAACTGCTGCTCGACACCATCAACGAACTCAGCCGAGGAATCAGATGAACGACCTGCTGCCCATCCGCCGCGCCCTGGTGTCGGTGTACGACAAGACCGGACTGGTCGAGCTCGGACGTGCCCTCGTCGAGGCCGGTGTGGAGATCGTGTCCACCGGTTCGACGGCAGCGACGCTGGCCGGCGCCGGGCTTCCGGTCACCGGAGTTGAGGAGGTCACCGGGTTCCCGGAGTGCCTGGACGGCCGGGTCAAGACGCTGCACCCGCACATCCATGCCGGGCTGCTGGCCGACCTGCGGCTGGAGTCACACCGGGCGCAGCTGAGCGAGCTCGGCATCGAGCCGTTCGAGCTTGTCGTCTCCAACCTGTACCCCTTCGCCTCCACCGTCGAGTCCGGGGCAGGCGTGGACGAGTGTGTCGAACAGATCGACATCGGCGGGCCGTCGATGGTGCGGGCGGCCGCGAAGAACCACCCGTCGGTGGCGATCATCACGTCCCCCGGCCAGTACGGGGAGGTGACATCGGCGCTCGGCGCGGGTGGCTTCACCCTCGCGCAGCGCAAGGCGCTGGCGGCCGCGGCCTTCGTGCACACCGCCACCTACGACGTCGCGGTGGCGTCATGGATGGGCAGCGTGCTCACCGACTCCTCCGGTGGTGACGGCTTCCCGGTCTGGGTGGGCGCCACCTGGGACAAGTCGGGCACTCTGCGCTACGGCGAGAACTCCCACCAGCGGGCTGCGCTGTACCGCAACGGCTATCGCGCCGGGGGACTCGCCACCGCCGAGCAGCTGCACGGCAAGGAGATGAGCTACAACAACTACACCGACGGTGACGCCGCCTATCGGGCGGCCTACGACTTCACCGAGCCGTGCGTGGCGATCATCAAGCACGCCAACCCGTGCGGCATCGCCGTGGGTACCGACATCGCCGACGCCCATCGCAAGGCCCATGCCTGCGACCCGGTGTCCGCCTTCGGGGGCGTGATCGCCGCCAACCGTCCCATCAGTGTCGAGGCCGCGAAGCAGATCGCCGAGATCTTCACGGAGGTCGTCATCGCCCCCGGTTATGAGGACGGCGCACTGGAGGCGCTCCAGGCGAAGAAGAATGTCCGCGTCCTTGTCGCGGAGCCCTACTCGGGCAGGGCGGTGGAGCTGAAGAGCATCAGCGGCGGCCTCCTGCTGCAGGCAGCCGATGCCATCGACGCTCCCGGTGATGATCCGGCCAACTGGCGGCTCGTCTCCGGCGACGCTGCCGACGCTGCGACGCTCGCCGATCTCGAGTTCGCCTGGCGGGCCTGCCGCGCGGTGAAGTCCAACGCGATCCTGCTGGCCTCCGGTGGAGCGTCGGTGGGGGTCGGTATGGGTCAGGTCAACCGGGTGGATTCCTGCAAGCTGGCTGTCGAGCGCGCCGGCGAGCGCGCCGTCGGCTCGGTTGCCGCCTCCGACGCCTTCTTCCCGTTCAATGACGGGCCGGCGATCCTGCTTGCGGCAGGCGTGAAGGCCATCGTCCAGCCGGGTGGGTCGGTGCGGGATGCCGACACGATCGCCGCTGCGCAGGCTGCCGGTGTCACCATGTACTTCACCGGCACGCGACATTTCTTCCACTGAGGCCATTTCTTCCACTAAGGACTGCCAATGACAGCGACCAGGATGGACGGCGTTGCCGTCGCGCGCTCGATCAAGGGTGAACTGGCCGTCCGGGTGGCCGCGCTTGCGGCCCGCGGCGTACGGCCAGGGCTCGCAACGGTGATGGTGGGCGACGACCCGGGAAGCCGCTCGTACGTTGCCGGCAAGCACCGGGACTGCGCAGAGGTGGGCATCGAGTCGATTCGCGTCGACCTGCCGGCTGATGCTTCCTCGGGCCAGGTTGCCGAGGCGATCGCGGCACTGAACGCGAACCCAGAGTGCACGGGCTACATCGTTCAACTGCCGTTGCCGCGGCACCTCGACGACAACTGGGCACTCTCCCTGGTGGACCCCGCCAAGGACGCGGACGGCCTCCACCCGGTGAATCTCGGAAAGCTGGTGCTGGGCATGCCCGGTCCGCTGCCGTGCACGCCGCGGGGCATCGTCGAACTGCTGCGCCGCTACGACGTGGTGCTCAACGGGGCGGAGGTCTGCATCGTCGGACGCGGGACGACGGTCGGCCGTCCGTTGGGGTTGCTGCTGACCCGCAAGAGCGAGAACTCCACCGTGACCCTCTGCCACACCGGCACCCGCGACCTGGCCGTCCACACCCGGGCCGCCGACATCGTGGTGGCCGCTGCCGGGTCGCCCGGACTGATCACCGCCGACCTGCTGAAGCCGGGCGCGGTCGTGCTCGACGTCGGGATCACCCGCACCAGTGAAGGCCTGGTGGGCGACGTGCATGCCAGCGCCTGGGACGTGGCATCCCTGGTCGCCCCGATCCCGGGCGGTGTCGGTCCCATGACCCGCGCGATGCTGCTGAGCAATGTGGTGGACCGGGCAGAGGAGCTCGCCCAATGACAACCGACCAGCGCCCGCCGAAGAGTCTCGTCCAGCAGATTGCCGGGCAGTGGCCCTTGGCGTCGGTGCTGACGGGCGTCTCCATCGGCCTGTTCGTCGTGTCTCTCGGGCACTGGCGTGCCGGCAGCACCCTGATCGGGGCGGCCATCACTGTCGGCGGCTTGCTTCGGCTCATGCCGCAGCAGCGCGTGGGCCTGCTGGCCGTCCGTAACCGTGCTGTGGATTGCATCCTGCTGCTCGGCGTCGGGATTGGCGTGATGGTCCTGGCGTGGTGGATTCCGGCGAGCCAGTAGGCGTCAGCGGCAGGTAGCGGGCAGTGGGGCGTGCAGCATCACGTGCGGTAGCGGTGATGTTGTCGCCAGCGTCGTTCGCCCGGTGTCTCGCCGAGTCCTGGCGGTGCCGCGATCTCGGGGTTGCCACGTGCGTCGAGGCGGATCAGCCAGCCCGCGCAGGGGTCCTTCGGGTCGGGTTCGACGACATGGTGGTGGAAGGTGCACAGCATCACCCCGTTCTCCAACGAGGTGACCCCGCCGAGGAACCACGACACGATGTGGTGCACCTCGCAGTCGGCGGGCCCACGGTCGCAGCCGGGGAAGGCGCAGCCCTGATCGCGCCTGATCACGAGCTGTCGCAGCGTGGACGTGAAGAGACGCTGTTCCCGCCCGGCATCGAGCGCAACGGAGTCGCCGTTCATCACAATGGGGAGAATCTCTGCGTCGCAGGCGAGCCGACGGGCTTCGCGGGCGGTGATGCGGTCTCCGGTGTTCAGCAGGGTGGCAGTACCGAGCGCGCCCAGCAGCGTGTCGTAGTCGATGTTGACCAGTACTCGTGGACGATCGGCGCCGTACTGGGGTGCCTGCCCGCACGAGGAGTAGTGGTCGGCGAGGGTGGTCAAAGCGTCGGCTGCGGCCTGGGCGTGTGTGATCTCTTCGCCGGTCAGCAGCACTCTCGATCTGTGGCTCGACGCGATCGCGCGGAGAAGCCCGACGACCTGCGCGCCGGCAACCTTGCCGAGCTTGCCGCGCAGGATCCACGCACCGTCGGCGTCGCGGCGCCAGCTGACATAGCGGTCGCGCTGCTGCTCGGCTTCGAGGCGTTCGAGGGCCTTGCGGTCGGCGTCGTCGCCCACCCCTGGGGCGACCACCTCGACTGCCCGGTTGGCCAGCCGTGACAAGCCGTAGGGCCCGAACTCGCCGGCCAGTCCGACGAGGTGCTGGGCCACCTGCTCACGTTCGGTCGCGTTCAGTTCTGCGGGGAGTCGGCTGAGGCCAGTTGCGATCACCCGGGCCTGCTCGACTGATATCTGGCCGCGTTCCAGGGCAGTGCCGACCACCGGCGCCTCGGCCAGGCGAAGGGCGAATCGCACCTCGTCGCGTGCCGAACGGGCCCAGTGTGTGTTCTGGTTGGTCAGCCAGTTCGCGGTCTGCAGGCTCAGCTCGTGCTGGGTCGCTTCCCGGACCTCGGCTTCGGCGAGGAGGGCCAGCCAGCGAGCCTGCGCCTGGGTCGCACGCACCTGGGCGGCAGCGAGCTCAGCGATGAGGCGGCGATCGGTGAGGCGCCACGGTTCCAGCTGGCCTGGGGCCGCGTCATCGATCGCGGCGATCAACGCGTCCAAGACCAGTGCCGGTTCGTCGGGGCAGGGGTCGATCAGGCTGGTGCCTGCACCCGCCTCGGGGAACCTGTATTCGCTCACGTGTTCCAATCTATGACCCGACTCTGACACTCCACTGTGTGATGTCATGTCGCAGGACATCGGTGACAGTTCTGCATCAGGACATCGGTGACACTTCGGTGTTCTTGGTGGTGACACTTCCCCGGCAGGGTGTGGGGGATGGCTGCCAACGAACCCATCGATCCTGTTGTCCGTCTCGCGATCTCTCAGTGGCCCGATGATGCTCCGCGGGGGGCGGTGTCGACGTTCTGTGTTGAGTACGGGATCTCGCGCAAGTCGTTCTACGAGCTGCGTAGGCGGGCTCGGGTCGACGGCCAGGCAGCGGTACTCGAGCCAAGGTCGAGGCGTCCCAGGTCGTCTCCGGCGAAGCTGACCGACCAGGTTAAGCAGCAGGCCGTCGCGGTGCGTGCTGCCTTGGAATCCTCGGGGCTGGA
>JBBRIY010000089.1:0-9152 GCA_038220215.1 Propionibacteriales bacterium | reverse complement strand
CGAGTCGTACTTGAGCAGCAGCGCGAGGCTCTTGTTGTCGGTGAGGTCGTTGACAGCGACCACCTCGAGATCGGCGCCCGAAGCGACCAGGGCGCGGAAGTAGTTACGGCCGATCCGGCCGAAGCCGTTGATGCCAACCTTGACGGTCATGTTCTGAGGGTCTCCTTTTCAAACGATGTACCGCGGCGGGATTGACCCCAGCCGTGTGTCTTCAAGACCACCCTAGCGGTTAAGGCTCGACCCAGTCAGCCGTCAGCTCGATGCGGACGAGCGTGCAGATCAGTCGCGATCCTCGATCATTTCCGGGCTCAGGCCCGACTCGGTATTGGGGATGCCGAGCTCGGAGGCCCGCTTGTCCGCCGTGGCAAGGAGGCGCCGGATCCGTCCGGCGACAGCGTCCTTCGTCAGCGGGGGGACGTGCAGCTGGCCGAGCTCTTCCAGGCTGGCCTGCTTGTGCTCGAGGCGCAGGCGTCCGGCTTCCAGCAGGTGGTCGGGGATGTCCTCGCCGAGGATCTCCAGTGCCCGCTTGACGCGTGCTCCGGCGGCGACGGCCGCCCGTGCGGAGCGGCGCAGGTTCGCGTCGTCGAAGTTGGCGAGGCGGTTGGCAGAGGCCCGCACTTCACGGCGCATCCTGCGGTCCTCCCAGGCGAGGACGGTCTCGTGGGCGCCGAGCCGGGTCAGCATCGCTGCGATGGCGTCGCCGTCGCGGATCACGACGCGGTCGATGCCCCGCACCTCGCGGGCCTTTGCCGAGATCCCCATGCGACGTGCGGCGCCGACAAGGGCGAGCGCTGCTTCTGAGCCGGGGCAGGTGACCTCGAGGGCCATCGACCTCCCCGGTTCGGTCAGGGAGCCATGGGCGAGGAACGCGCCACGCCACGCTGCGACCGAGACGTCGATACCACCGCTGACGACCTGGATCGGCAGTCCGCGGACGGGACGGCCGCGCGGGTCGATGAGACCGGTCTGACGCGCCAGCGACTCCCCGTCACGGATGAGGCGGACAACGTAGCGGGTGCCGCGGCGCAGGCCGCTACCGGTGATGACCACGAACTCGCAGGTGAAGCCGAACAGGTCGGAGATCGCCGTGCGGAGCCTGCGGGCTGCTGCGCCGGTGTCGAGTTCCGCCTCGACGACGATGCGCCCGCCGGCGATGTGCAGGCCGTTGGCGAACCGGAGCAGGGCGGCCACCTCGGCCTTGCGGAGCTCAGGCTTCGCCACCTCGAGGGTGGCCAGCTCGGACTTCACCTGCTGGGTCATTGCCATCTTCTGCGGTACTGCCTTTCGGAACTGCGGGCGCGCGGGTGGGGTAAGACTACAGACCCATGATCCCGGCAAACACCGACGCCAGCAGGTGGGGGTCGTGCCTGGGCGTCCCGTCCCGCATGCGAACGGGTGCCAACACGAGCTTCGCCCCCAGTGAGGCCACATATCCCGCCAGGTGGTGGTCGCCGGTCGTGAAGGTCGGATCTGCGACCACAACGTCCAGCCGCAGGTTGGGGGCGTGCTCGGCGAGCACCTCGAGGTGGCGGGCAGCGGTGTAGCTCGGAGTCTCGTCGTCGGTCGGTGCGAGGTTGAGCACGAGGATGCGCTTGGCACGAGCGTCCCGTGCGGCGCGGGCGATCTCCGGCACCAGCACGTGCGGGATCACCGATGAGTACCAGGAGCCAGGTCCAAGGATGAGGAAGTCGGCCTCGCGGATGGCCGTGATGGCAGCGGGCACAGCCGGAGGATCGGCTGGCACCAGACGGATGCCCCTGATCTCGCCGGTGGCGAGCGCTACGGCTTCCTGGCCGACGACCGTGCGCAGCTCGTCGGGGAAGGCGGGGTCGGCCCCGATCACGTCGGCCTCGATCACCAGGGGCACCGCGGCCATCGGCAGCACCCGGCCCTCAACGTGCAGCATGGCGCCGACCATGTCCAGGCCGGCCACCGGATCGGACAGCTGCTGCCACAGCCCGGCGATCAGCAGGTTGCCGATGCTGTGGCCACCCAGCGGTCCGTCGCCGGAGAAGCGGGACTGCAGCACCTCGGCCCACGCACGACCCACCTCGTCGTCGCCGCAGAGTGCAGCCAGCGCCATCCGCAGGTCGCCGGGCGGCAGGATCGGGAACTCGGCGCGCAGGCGGCCGGAGGAACCGCCGTCGTCAGCGACCGTGACGACGGCGGTGAGGCGGTGGGTCAGCTGGCGCAAAGCGCTCAGGCTCGCGGCCAAGCCATGGCCACCGCCGAACGCGACGACGGACGGCGGCTGGACGAAAGCGCTCACTCGGGGTCCCCGCTCCGTGGGGTGTTCACTCCTTGCCCAGGTCCCGGTGTACGACGTCGGTGGCCACGCCGCCCTCCCGCAGGCGCCGGGCAAGTTCCTCCACGATCGCCGTCGAGCGGTGCTTGCCACCGGTGCACCCGATCGCGATGGTCGCGTTCCGCTTGCCCTCACGGATGTAGCCGGGCCTGATCAGTTCCACCAGTGCGAAGGCGTGGGCGAGGAACGGCTCCGCGTCCGGCTGGCCGAGCACATAGGCGGCGACCGGTTGGGACAGCCCGCTCTGGGGTCGCAGCGCCGGCACCCAGTGCGGGTTGGGCAGGAAGCGCACGTCGAACACCATGTCGGCGTCGAGCGGGATGCCGTTCTTGAAACCGAACGACATCAGCGTGAGCTGGAGGATGAGTTCATCGCCGCCGCCATAGGTCTGCGTCACGCGAGCGGCCAGCTCGTGCACGTTGATGGACGAGGTGTCGATCACCAGGTCGGCGCTGGCACGGATGCCGGCCAGCAGCTGGCGTTCCTTCTGGATGCCGTCCAGCAGGCCGCCGGAGCCCTGGAGCGGCAGCGGGCGCCGCACCGACTCCTGCCGGCGCACGATGGCGTCATCACTGGCGTCGAGGAACAGGACCTGCGGCACAATGCCGGCCTGACCGAGGTCGGCGAAAGCCGCGGGGATCTGGGCGAACTCCGATCGTGTGCGGACGTCCAGCACCACCGCCACCCGGTTGAACTGCCGCTGCCGGCTGGTCTCGATCAACTCGGGCAGCAGGCTCGGCGGCAGGTTGTCGACGACGAACCAGCCGAGGTCCTCCAGGGTGTGGCCGGCCGTGCGTCGGCCTGCGCCCGACAAACCGGTGATGACAAGGAGCCGGACCGGTACAGCCGTGTCGTTCATGACCCCCATTATTCGCCCTTTGGCTACTCAGTCCTCCAGCACCTCGCCGGTGGTCAGGTTGACCGATACCGGCGCTTCCTGTCCGGCGAGCGCTTCCTTGACCGCGAGGGCCGTGCGCGGACCGATTCCGGGCACCTCCGCGATCTGCTCGACGGTGGCAGCCCGCAGCTTGCGCAGTGACCCGAAGTACTTCAGCATCGCCTTGCGGCGGATCTCGCCGAGGCCGGGCACATCGTCCAGGAGCGACTCGACCATGGTCGCGCTGCGCCGATTGCGGTGATGGGTGATGGCGAACCGGTGCGCCTCGTCCCTGACCCGCTGCAGCAGGTAGAGGCCCTCGCTTGTGCGCGGCAGGATCAGCGGGAACTCCTCACCCGGCAGCCACACCTCCTCCAGGCGCTTGGCCAGGCCGCAGAGGGCGATGTCCACCACGCCCAGGTCGGCGAGGGCACGCTCGGCGGCTGCGACCTGCGGGGCGCCGCCGTCCACCACGACGAGCGAAGGGGTGTACGCGAACTTCCGTGGCACACCCGTTGTCGGGTCGACCAGCAGTGGACCGTCGGCATCGTTCTCGACCCGCTGGCGCTCCTCGAGGAGGCGGGTGAAGCGGCGGGTGATCACTTCGCGCATCGCCCCGACGTCGTTGCTGCCCTCGACCGTCCTGATGACGAAGCGGCGGTACTCGCTCTTGCGCGGCAGCCCGTCCTCGAAGACCACCATCGAGGCGACGACCTCCGTGCCCATGATGTGGGAAATGTCGTAGCACTCGATCCGCAACGGGACCTGAGGAAGGTCGAGCGCCTGCTGCAGTTCCTCGAGCGCGAGGTTGCGGGTGGAGAGGTCACTGGCGCGTCGCACCTTGTGCATCGCGAGGGAGTCGGCGGCGTTCCGGGCTGCGGTCTGCAGCAACGCCGCCTTGTCTCCGCGCTGCGGCACGCGCAGCTGCACCCGGGAACCGCGCTGCTCCGTGAACAGCTGGCAGAGCAGGTCGGCCGTGTCCGGGAGCGCCGGCAGCAGGACCTCCGGCGGGATCGCCTGCTCGTCCTCGGCGTAGAGCTGCAGCAGGAAGCGTTCCAGCAGCTGGCCGGTGTCGCCATCCTCGCTGCGTTCGGCCACCCACCCCCGCTCACCGCGGATCCGGCCGTCGCGCACGTGGAACACCTGGACGGCGACCTCCAGCGGGTCCTCCGCCAGCGCAACGATGTCGGCATCGGTGCCGTCTCCCAGCACGATGGCGTTGCGCTCCGTCGCCTGGCGCAGGGCCGACAGCTGGTCGCGCACCACGGCGGCCCGCTCGTACTCCTGGTTCATGGAGGCCTGGGACATCTGGGTCTCGAGGCGGCGGACGAGGGCGCCGGTGCGCCCGGCGAGGAAGTCACAGACGTCCTGGACCAGTTCGCGGTGTGGCCCGGGGTCGATCCGGCCGACGCAGGGCGCCGAGCACTTGCCGATGTAGCCCATCAGGCAGGGACGGCCGGTGGCGCGGGCGCTGTTGAACACCCCCTTGGTGCAGGAACGCATCGGGAACACCCGCAACAGCGAGTCGATGCTGTCGCGGATCGCCCAGGCCTGGGCGTAGGGGCCGAAGTAGCGGTTGCCCTTGCGCTTGCTCCCGCGCCCGACGAAGACGCGCGGGAACTCCTCCTCCCACGTGATCGCCACCCACGGATAGGACTTGTCGTCGCGGTACTTCACGTTGAAGCGCGGGTCGTACTGCTTGATCCAGGTGTACTCGAGCTGGAGCGCCTCGAGCTCGTTGCGGACCAGCGTCCACTCCACCTTCGCTGCGGTGCGCACCATCGTCTGGGTGCGGAAGTGCAGGGCTGCCGGGTCGGCGAAGTAGGAGTTGAGCCGCTGACGCAGGTTGATCGCCTTGCCGACGTAGATCACACGACCGTCACGGTCGCTGAACCGGTAGACGCCGGGACCGGTGGGGATGGTGCCGGTGGCCGGCCGATAGCTCGCCGGGTCAGCCATGGCCGCGTCTTCTCCTCACGCGAGCCAGCATAGGCATCGCCGCAGACGGTCCCCGCCGGTCACCGTCCGAAGGCGGACGCGGCCGCTTCTCCACCATCGGACCTGGTGGCGGGAACGGCCAGGAGGGGCAGCAGGGTGGCGCGGTTGGCGTTCCAGCAGGTGACCTGTTGCCGGACGCACTCCCCCTCGCCGCCGCACACGCCGCCGGTTCCCGCGTCCGCCGTGGTCGCGTCGCGGTCGGCCGCGAAGTAGAAGGTCCCGTTGTTGTCGAGGGCATTGCCGGTGTCAACCAGAACCTGCCCCGCTGCCAGCGCGGGCCGGGCACCGTCCTGCGCGACAGCGACCCGGAGCAGGTAGACGAACGAGCCGATCGAGCCGGATTGCGTGCCGGCGTGTCCCGACGGCGCCTTCAAAGCGATCGTGAACCGGTCAACCGCCCCCGCCTCAACCTGCTGGTGGAGCGTGACCCGTACCGGCGTGCCCGGTTTCGGGTCGTCGGGCATGCTCGCCTGGTAGGTGCCGGTGACCTCAAGGCCACTGCCGAAGATGCACGCGGGAAGGAACCCGAAGCCGTCGATAGTGAGCTCGACGCCGGTGAGCACGGCCACCCGGTCCCCGTCGTTGCGGACGGTGATGTCGAGCGTCGCGAGCGAACCCGTGCCGTCGGGCGCGATCACCCCTACCTGGCTCAGCGAGAGCTGGGGTCCTGGCGACGGCGAGGGACCCGGCTGCGGCAGCGTCGGCTCGGGCGCGAGCGTCAGGATCGCCACCGATGCCACCACCAGCACGACGGCGGCCGATGTGGTCACCTTCCGGTACTTGCTGACCACGATCGCCGCGATCCCGGTGGCCGCGGCGAGGAGCATCAGGGCGACCGCCCAGCTGCGGAAGACCGGTTCCTTGTTCATGCCGAGCACCGACAGGGCGATCGCCAGGACGGAGCCGCCGGCACCGAGCCAGTCCTTGCGTTCGAGCGCGGGGGGCTCGGGAGCGGGTGAGGGCGGGCCGGAGGTGCCCTGCTCGTCCATCACGCTCCCCCCGGTTCGGACCTGTTTCGGAATGCTAGCGGCCACGCCCGTGTGGCGGGAGTGGCTGTTTCGACCGCGATAGTTCCCCGCGATAAGTCCCCGCGACAATTCACAGCGCACCCACAGCCTCTGGCTCGTTGAAGGTTCTACTATTCGATGACCAACCTAGGAGGCTCGATGACTGCCCATCCCGTACCGTCCCGACGCGTCGTACTCAACTCCGCCGGCCTGGCTGCGGTGACGCTCTGCCTCGGCGGGTGCGCAGCCTCTCCGGGCGCCGCCTCGTCGTCGGCTTCCAGCGGCCCGACCACGATCAAGGCGGCCGAGGTGCCGGTCGGCTCTGGCGCGATCGTCGGCCAGTTCGTGGTCACGCAGCCGAAGGCGGGCACCTACGAGGCCTTCAGCTACATCTGCACCCACCAGAACCTCCCGGTGCAGCAGGTCACCGACGCCGCCATTGTGTGCGGACGACACGGCAGCAGCTATTCCCTCTCCGACGGCAGCGTGCTCACCGGGCCCGCGACCAGGCCGCTGGCCCCGGCCACCGTGACGGTGGCCGGAGACACGCTCACCATCACCTGAGGAACGTTCAGCCAACCTCGGCGAGCAGTGACGGCTCCTCGCCGGCCACCGGCACACGGCGCCCGGCGAGGATCGGCTTGAGGTAGGCCCCGGTGTAGGAGGCGTCGTTGTCGGCGACCTCCTCCGGCGTCCCCTCCGCGATCACGATGCCACCGCGCGAGCCGCCCTCCGGACCCAGGTCGATCACCCAGTCGGAGGCCTTGATCACGTCGAGGTTGTGCTCGATCACGATCACCGTGTTGCCCTTCTCCACCAGCGTCTGCAGGACCGCGAGCAACTTGCGGATGTCCTCGAAGTGCAGGCCGGTCGTCGGCTCGTCAAGCACGTAGATCGTGCGCCCCGTCGACCGCTTCTGGAGCTCGGAGGCCAGCTTCACACGCTGCGCCTCGCCGCCGGACAGCGTGGTCGCCGGCTGGCCCAGCCGCACGTAGCCCAGGCCCACCTCGACGAGCGTCCGCATGTGCCGGGCGATCGAAGGGATCGCAGCGAAGAACTCCGCTGCCTCCTCGATCGGCATGTTCAGCACCTCGGCGATCGTCTTCGCCTTGTAGTGCACCTCGAGGGTCTCGCGGTTGTACCGGGCGCCGTGGCAGACCTCGCAGGGCACGTAGACGTCCGGCAGGAAGTTCATCTCGATCTTGATGGTGCCGTCGCCAGCACAGTTCTCGCAGCGCCCGCCCTTGATATTGAACGAGAAGCGGCCCGGCTGGTAGCCGCGGACCTTCGCCTCGGGAGTGTCGGCGAACAGCTTGCGGATGTGATCGAACACCCCGGTGTAGGTCGCCGGGTTGGAGCGGGGCGTGCGGCCGATCGGCGACTGGTCGACGTGAATGCTCTTGTCGATGTGCTCGATGCCGGTGATCGAACGGTGCCGCCCCGGCACGGTGCGGGCGTTGTAGAGCTTCTTGGCCAGGGCCGTGTACAGGATGCTGTTGACCAGCGAGGACTTTCCCGAGCCCGAGACGCCCGTGACGGAGATCAGCTTGCCCAGGGGGAAGTCGACGGTCACATTGCGCAGGTTGTGCTCGGTGGCGTCGTGCACGGTCAACACGTTGCCAGAGCCTTGGCGGCGCGTGCTCGGCATGGGGATCGTGCGGCGCCCGGACAAGTACATTCCCGTCAGCGACGTCGGGTGGTTGAGCAGTTCGCTGACCGGGCCCGACACCAGCACCTCGCCGCCGTGCTCGCCGGCGCCCGGACCGATGTCGACGGCCCAGTCGGCCGTGCGGATCGTGTCCTCGTCGTGCTCGACGACGATCAGGGTGTTGCCGAGCGCACGGAGCCGCAACAGGGTGTCGATCAGTCGCCGGTTGTCCCGCTGGTGCTGGCCGATGGACGGCTCGTCGAGCACGTAGAGGACACCGACGAGGCCCGAGCCGATCTGGGTCGCCAGACGGATGCGTTGCGCCTCGCCACCGGAAAGGCTCCCGGCCGGACGGGAGAGCGAGAGGTAGTCAAGGCCGACGTCGAGCAGGAACCGGAGACGCTCGTTGATCTCCTTCACCACCCGCTCGGCGATCTGGGCCTCGCGTTCGTTGAGCTCGAGGTTGCGCATGAAGCCGGACACCTCGTCGATCGACATCGCTGCAACGTCCGCGATGTTCTTGCCGCTCACGGTGACGGCCAGCGAACTGGGCTTCAGCCGCGCGCCGTTGCAGGTGAGGCACGGCACCTCACGCATGTAGCCGGCGTAGCGCTCGCGCGCGGTGTCGGTCTCCGCCTCTGCGTGCCGGCGCCGGATGTAGGGCACGGCACCCTCGTACTTGGCGCGATACGTGTGCTCCCTGCCGTGACGTGTCCTGCTGTGCACGGTGATGGCGTGCGGGAGCCCCATCAGCAGCACGGACTGGGCCTTGCTCGACAGCGACTCCCACGGGGTGTCGACGGAGAAGCCCTCCTGCTCGCCGATCGCGATGAACAAGTTCTGGAAGTAGCTGGCGAGATAGGGCGTCTGCCACACCGAGACCGCACCGTCGGAGAGGCTGCGCGTGGTGTCCGGGATGACCAGGTCGACGTCCACCTCCATGCGGGTGCCGATGCCCGAACAGGCCGGGCACGCCCCCCACGGGCCGTTGAAGGAGAACTGTCGCGGCTCGAGCTCCTCGACGGAGATGTCGTGGTCGTTGGGACAGGCAAGGCGCTCGGAGTAGCGGCGCTCCCGCTTCGGGTCCTTGTCGGGGAGGTCGACGAAATCGATCGACACCACTCCCCCGGCCAGCCCCAGAGCTGTCTCCACCGAGTCGGTGAGCCGCTGCTTGATGCCGGCCTTCGCGGCGAGGCGGTCGACGATCACGTCGATGGAGTGCTTCTTCTGCTTCTCCAGCGTCGGCGGGCTGAGCAGCTGGTGCACCTCGCCGTCCACCCGGACGCGCGCCAGCCCCTGCCCGGACAGCTGGCGGAA